>DASRES010000045.1 GCA_035651955.1 Acidimicrobiia bacterium | reverse complement strand
CACGAACGACTACTTACTCTGGTACGCGCGGGACATCGAACGCGTGAAGTATCGGCAGCTCCATCGCGACAAGGCGCTTGGCGGTCCGGGCACCTCGGGATACACGTTCGTTGAGGAGCCGGATGGTTCTCGTCGGCGCGCGACGCCGGAGGAACTGGCGACCGGAGTAGTCGACGGGCGCTTGTTCGGTGCGAGTCCGACGACGTCGCAAACGGTTCGCGAGGCGCAGACGACAGTGTTCCCGATCGAAATCGAAGGTCATACGTTCCTCCCCGGCAAGGGTGGGTGGAAGAGCAACCGAGCCGGCATGGAACGGCTGAAACTCGCGAATCGACTCACCGGCTTCGGAAATTCCTTGCGTTACGTTCGATACCTGGACGACTTTCCTGCATTCCCATTCACCAACCTGTGGGATGACACGACAACTGCGGGATTCGGCGATCCAAAGATCTTCGTCGTGCAGACGAACACGAAGGTCATCGAGCGGTGTCTGCTCATGACGACCGATCCGGGTGACCTCGTGCTCGATCCGACGTGCGGGTCGGGGACGACGGCGTACGTTGCCGAGCAGTGGGGGCGGCGCTGGATCACGATCGACACGTCACGTGTCGCGCTCGCGCTCGCACGGACGCGGCTCATGTCGGCCAAGTTCCCGTCGTACCTGCTCGCCGACTCTCCGGAAGGCGCGGCGAAGGAAGCGGAGATCACGGGACGGCCGGCAACCGAAGGGCCGTTCGAGCGGGACGTGCGCAAGGGCTTCGTCTACAAGCGCGTCCCGCACGTCACGCTGAAGTCGATCGCGCAGAACCCCGACATCCACGAAGGCATGACGCGTGACGAGATCGACCGCGCGATCGCACGTCACGCGGAGCAGGAACTCCTCGTCGACCAGCCCTACGAGGACACGAAGCGCGTACGCGTCACCGGGCGATTCACGGTCGAGAGCCTGTCGCCTCACCGTGTCCTCGACGCGGACGCGGAACGGCCCGCGACGGAGCTCACCGAGCACGATCCGGAAGCCGAGCAGTTCGTGCCGCTGATCCTCGACCTCCGCAAGGCCGGCGTCCAGAACACGGTGAAGCAGGAACGGCTCGTGTTCGACCGGCTCGAGCCCTTCCCCGGCGAGTGGATCAACGCCGAAGGCGAGTACACGGACAAGGCGGGAGCAACCAAGCGGGTCGCGGTGAGCGTCGGCCCGCAGTACGGGACGGTCACGCCTCAGCAGGTCAAGGAGGCGGCGAAGGAGGCCGTCAAGGGCATCGGCTTTGACGTGCTCGTCGTGTGCGGGCTCGCGTTCGATCCACACGTCCCGGAGACGGCGAGGGATTTCGGCCGGCTCGCGGTGCTGCCCGCCAAGATCAACCCCGACCTGACGATGCCAGGCGACGTCTTGAAGAAGACCGGCAGCGGCAACCTCTTCATGGTGTTCGGCGAGCCGGACGTGCTCGTCAAGAGCGAGGACGGCAAGGTGACGGTCGAGATCCGCGGCGTGGACGTCTACGACCCGACGACCGGTCAGGTGCGGTCGAACGACACCGACGACATCGCGTGCTGGTTCCTCGACACCGACTACAACGACGAGAGCTTCTTCGTCCGCCACGCGTATTTCACCGGCGCGAACGACCCCTACGACCGACTGAAGCGCGCGCTGAAGGCCGAGATCGACCCGGTCGCGTGGGAGAGCCTGTACTCGACCGTGAGCCGACCGTTCGACCCGCCGAGCACCGGGAAGATCGCCGTGAAGGTCATCAACCACTACGGCGACGAGGTGATGCAGGTCTACGACGTCGCGTAGGCCGCGCTACGAGGCCTTCTTGCGTACATCGCGCTCTCCCAGACCTGCACGCGTCGCCGGTGCGCTTGGTGACGCGCGCTCATCACGAACTGACCTGTCGGCCTGATGATGCCCAGGCGATTCGCCTCGCGGAAGCCTGCGCCGATGACGTTGGGGTTCGCAGGCGGCGGTACGAAGTGAGGCCACACATCGTCGCTCGTGAAGCGCTCCTTGTGCTGTGCGACGTGCCGTATGGCGTCCACGACTGAGCTCATCGGTCCCTCCTCGGGTCACTCGATCGTTCTGATCGGCGAACCGGGGCGGAGAACTGAAGCCGGCTGCTGGTGCGCCGGTCCCGCGGGACCGCCGCCGCGCGCTCAACCGTCGTGCAGCGCGCGCCAGGCCTGGTAGCCGCCGTCGAGATCGGTCGCGCGTGTGAGCCCGAGATCCTGCAGCGTCGCGGCGGCCAGGCTCGACTGGTAGCCCTCGTTGCACACGACGATCACGTCGCGCTCGTACCCCGTCTCGGCGATGCGATGAGCGCTCGACGGGTCGAGCCGCCACTCGAGCACGTTGCGGTCGACGACGAGCGCGCCCGGCAGCTCGCCGTCGCGGTCGCGCAGCTCGGCCGATCGGATGTCGACGACGAGCGCACCGGTCGCCATGCGCGCGTCGAGATCCTCGGGCCGGACGCGCACGAGGCGGGTCCGGGCCTCGGCGAGGAGGTCGTCGATGCTGCGGCGCGCGGTCACGACGACGAACCGTACGCGCCCGGAGGCGTGAACATGCGCGGTCCCCACCGGTCGGGCGTCAGGATCAGCGCGCGCGGATAGTCCTCGTACATCCAGCGCGCGAAGTTGCGGCGCGTCCACGGGGTGAGGCCGGCCGCCCGGATCGACGCGCGCGCGCCGAGCGGCGACCGCAGCAACCGTTGCAACCTCCCCGCGAAGCGCAGATCGCGCCCGAGGGCGCGGTCGACGAGGGACACATACCGCGCCCGCACCGTCGGGCGCGACCCGGCGCGCGCGATCGACGTTGCCGCCAGCATCCCCGTCTCGAGCGCCTGCGCGATGCCCTCGCCGGTCAACGGGTCGACGACCGACGCCGCGTCGCCGGCGAAGAGCGCGGGACCGGCGGCGAGCCGGGCCGGGTCGTACACGCTCGGGATCGGCCAGGCGCGGTGAGCGCCCTCCGGGCACGCGCGCGGCCCGAGGGCCTCGCGCATCGACGCGCGTGCCAGGACGTCGGGCCACAGCGCGCGCAGCTCCTTGCCGCGCGCGCGTCCGTCGCGCAGGACTCCGAACCCGACGTTCGCGCGACCATCCGGGAGCGGGAACACCCAGGCGTAGCCGGGCAGCAGGTCCGCCTCGAACAGCACGGACAGGCGTGCGTCGTCGACACCGCTGAAGTACTGGCGCACCGCGTGCCACGTCCCCAATTCCGGTCCGCTCCGGACACCGAGCGCGCGGCGCGTCGGCGAATACTGCCCGTCCGCCGCGATCACCCACCTCGTTCGCACGGTGAACCCGTTCGACAGCCGGGCGACCGCCGGATCGCCGTCGACCAGCCCTTCGAGCGCGACGCCGTCGTGCACGTCGACGCCGACGGACCGGGCCAGCGCGACGAGCGCGGCGTCCAGCTCGAGGCGAGGGACGACGACCGTGTGCAGCCCGCCGCCGGGCATCGGCAACGTCACCCGGCGGCCGCTCGGCGACACGAGCACGGTCTCGTGCACGGGCATCGCCGAGGGGAGGACACCCAGCGACAGCCCGAGCCGTTCGAGGTCGCGCAGGGCCGCCGTGGTCAGCCCGTCGCCGCACGTCTTGTCGCGGGGGAACGTGGCCTTGTCGACGACGAGGACGCGCAGCCCCTCGCGGACCGCGGTGATCGCCGCCGCGCACCCGGCCGGTCCGGCTCCCACGACGACGACGTCGAGCTCCTCCCGGGCCGCGGTCACCGGCCGACGCTATCCAAGCCGGGTGCATCGCCACGCGTCGTGACGGCGAATCCGGGCGGATTCGGCCCGGAGTGCTCAAGAACGACGCCGGTTCCGGTCGATAGACCGCGCAACGTGAGGCCGCGCTCGACGCCGGAGGGACATGCGCAGTCGCGTCATCGGGATCGCACTCGTCGTGGCGCTCGCGGCATCGGGATGCAGCCTGTTCGGCGGCGACGGCAGCGGGTCGCGTGCCACGCCGGCGCGGGCCGCGACCGCGTCCACGGGCCCCGCGCCGCACGTCGAGCCGTGCGGGCCCGGCACCGCGCACGGCGCGACCGACACCGGCGTCGACGACCGGACGATCACGATCGCGACGATCGCCGACGTCGGCGGCGTGCGGCCGAACCTCTTCCTCGGCAACTGGCAGGCGATGGACGCGTTCGTCGCGTTCTGCAACAGCCTCGGCGGCGTCAACGGCCGCCAGCTCCGCCTCGTGAAGCTGGACTCCGCGCTGTTCGACCAGCGCGCGCAGACGATCCTCGCGTGCGACAGCGCGTTCGCGCTCGTCGGATCCGCGGCCGCGCTCGACGGTGCAGGCGCGCAGAGCGGCGCGGACTGCGGCATCCCCGACATCCCCGCGTTCAGCGCGGAGCCGCAGCACGCGTCCGCGTCGAACGTCGTGCAGCCGTTGCCGAACCCGCCCGACAGCTATCCCGTCGGACCGGGTCGCTACCTCGCGCAGCGGTTCCCCGACGCGGTCAAGCACGCGGCGATGCTCTACAGCAGCGTCGGCGTGACGCTCGTGCAGGCGCGCCGCCAGATGGAGAGCTACCAGGGCGTCGGGTTCCGGTTCGTCGACCAGGTTCCGTTCGACGTGGTGAGCGCGGACTTCGGCTCGATCGTCGCGAAGCTGCACCAGCCGCTCGGGTACGTCTACGTCCAGGGTGAGCTCACCGACCTCATCTCGGTGCAGCAGGCGCTCGCGGCGAGAGGCATCAAGCCGACGATCGTCGACGCGGGTCAGCAGGCGTATGACCCCGCGTACGTCAAGCAGGGCGGCGCGGCGGTGGAGGGCACGTACGTCCTCGCGACGACCGTCCCGTTCTCCGAGGCGGCGTCGTCGCCCGAGATGCAGCGGTACTTGCACTGGCTCGCGGTCACGCACCCGGGCGCGCAACCGACGGCGCTCGGGGTGCAGGGATGGTCCGCGGGTCTGCTCTTCGCGGACGCGTTGAAGTCGCTCGGCTCGAACGTCACGCGCGCCGGCCTGCTCGACGCGCTGCGCAACATCCACCACTGGGACGGCAACGGCATCCACATCCCGACCGATCCCGGCGGCAACCGGCAGCTCGGGTGCTTCATGTACCTGCAGGTCCGCAACGGGCAGTTCGTGCGCGCGTTCCCGGCGCGCGGGTTCTCGTGCTCGCCGGACAACGTCGTCGCGCTGAAGGACTCGACGCCGCGATGACCGCGTTCGAGACGGCCGACGAGGCGCGGGACGCCGACACCGAGGCGCGCGGGATGCGCGTCACCGACGGGACGTTCACGCTCGACGAGATGCTCCGCTTCGCCGCGTCGACGGCCCGGACCGCAACCGTGCACGTCGAGGGAGCGCGCGCCGGGCGGGTCGCGTTCAGGGACGGCCGCATCGTCGGCGCAGACGTGGCGGGCCACGCGGCGTGCAGCCAGCCGGCCGGGCTCGACCGCGTCGTCGACGTGCTCCTCGAGCTGGAGGTCGAGGCGGCGGGCACCGGCTGCTTCGAGCTCGTGCCCGGCGTCGACGCGGCGACCGTCGGGGGCGCGGCGCTCGCGGTCGACGACGTGCTCGCGACGAAGACGGCGCGCGTCCGCGAGTGGAAGGAGATCGTCGCCGGTCTCCCGGGCGCGGGTGCGGTGCTGCGGCGCGCGTCCGACCTCACCCGCCCGGTCACGATCGACGCCGATGGCTGGCGCGTCCTCGGTGCGCTCGACGGCGGCGCGTCGGTCGCGCGCCTGACCCGCACGACCGGCATCGGAACGTTCGCAACGTGCCGCGCCGTCCGTCGCCTCCTCGACGCCGGCGCGGTCACGGTCGACGAAGAGACCGACCCCGGCGCGGTCACGGTCGACGAAGAGACCGACACCGGCGTCGTGGAACAGCCCATCGACACGCGCGTCGTGGAAGAGCCCAGCAGCAAGGGGACGTCGTGATCCGCAACATGAAGTTCCGCTCGAAGCTCGTGCTCCTCGTCGGGCTGCCGCTGTGCGCGCTGATCGGCGTCACCGTGCCGGGGTTCACGAGCCGTCTCGACGTCGTCAACGCCGAGACGCGCGCGCAGCACCTCCAGGCGCCCGCGAACGCGATCACGACGATGGTGCAGGGCCTCGACAACGAGAACGCGCTGTCGAACTGGTACGTCGGGAGCGGCGACCCCGCCGTGCACCAGCTGCTCGCGTCGGCGCGCGTGCAGACCGACCGCGAGCTCGCGGCGTTGCGCGGGCAGACGACCGAGCTCCGCCGCGCCGGTGCAGGGGGCGCGGCGTCGCGGCTCGCGCAGGTCGTCGCCGGGCTCGACCTGATCGGCCAGCAGCGCCAGTTCGTCGACGTGCGCGTCGTGCCGATCGACTCGGTCACGGGCTTCTACCAGGACACCGTGCAGCAGCTGCTGCAGGTCGTCGACTCGATGGGAACGTCGTTGCACGACGCGACCCAGGTCGCCAACCTGCGTGACTTCGCGACGGTGCTGCGCATCGCGACGGCGGCGGGTGAGGAGCGCGCCATCCTGACTGCCGGGTTCGCGCAGCGCTCGCTCGCGCCGGGGCTCGTGAACGACGTGATCGGCGCGGTCGCCGCGCAGGACGCGTATCAGGCGTCGTTCGAGGCCCAGGCCGGCGGCGAGCTCCGGCAGGCGTTCGACGCGCGGCTGCGCGCCGGCAGCGCGGTCCGGGATCGGGTCCGAGCGCTGCGCAGCCAGGCGTTGAACGGCCGGTTCTCCGACCACGGTGTCACCCCGCGCGAGTGGTACGACGCGAGCACGCAGCAGGGTGAGCAGCTCTACGCGGCTGCCCACGCGGTGCTGGACCGCGCGAACCAGGTCGGCCTCGACCGGAAGCACGCCGCGAAGCAGGCGATGCTCGCGTACGGCGCGGGAGCGGTCGGCGTGCTGCTGCTGGCGCTCGCTCTCGCGATCGCGATCGCGCGGGCGACCACGCGCCCGTTGGGCCGGCTGACACGTGCGGCCCACGAGCTGTCCGAGCAGCAGCTCCCGGCGCTGCTCGACGCCGTGCGCGCCGGGGGCGCGTCGGGCGAGCTCGAGGCGATCAGCGCGGTACCGGTCGAGTCGCGTGACGAGATCGGCGAGCTCGCGCGCGCGTTCAACGCGATGGAGGACGCCGTCGTCGAGGTCGCGCGCGAGCAGGGGAACCTGCTCCGGCAGGGTGTCAGCGAGCTGTACGTCAACCTCGCGCGCCGCAACCAGAGCCTGCTGGACCGCCAGATCCGTGCGATCGACGACCTCGAGCGGGACGAGACCGACGCCGATCGGCTCGACTCGCTGTTCCACGTCGACCACCTCGCGACACGCATGCGCCGCAACGCCGAGAGCCTGCTCGTCCTGGCCGGCGCCGAGCAGGTGCGCCGATGGGGGAGCCCGGTCCCGGTGCTCGACGTCGTGCGATCGGCGGCGTCGGAGATCACCGACTACGCGCGCGTCGACGTGCAAGGGCTCGACGGCGTGAACGTCGTCGGCGCAGCCGTCATCGACCTGACGCACCTCCTGGCCGAGCTGCTCGAGAACGCGACGTCGTTCTCGCCACCCGAGTCGCGCGTCGTCGTCGGCGGGACGTGGTACGGGACCACGTACGTGCTGTCGATCACCGACCAGGGGATCGGCATGGCGGACGACCGGCTCGCGGCCGCCAACGCGTTGCTCGCCGAGCCTCCTGCCCCGCGGCTCGCGCTGTCGCGCTCGCTCGGCCTGTTCGTCGTCGCGCACCTCGCGGCGCGCGTCGGGGTGAGCGTCGAGCTGCGCGCGGGCGCGCCGGGTGTGGTCGCGCTGGTCGCGTTGCCGGCCAACGTCCTGCACGCGCCGGCGCCGCCCGTGCCAGTGCCGGTCCTCTCGGAGCCCGTGGTCGCGCCGCCCCCCGTCCCGCCCGTCGTCGTCGAGTCCCCCGCGTCGCCCCCGGTCGCCGCGCCACCCGTGCCGCCCGCGCCGCCGGCGGACGTCGACGCATTCGTCGCGCATGCGTCCGCGCCCGTCGACGACGCGGTGGCCGCGAGCCGATCGCCCGCGCCGGTCGAGGAGCGCGACGAGACACCGGCGGGCCTGCCGCGGCGGCGGCCGGTGCCGGGGCCCGAGCTGACCTTCGAGCCGACCGAGACGCCGCGCGAGCCGGCACCCGCGGCCGACGAAACGCCCGAGCGCATGCTCGTCGATCAGCCCGTCCTCGATCAGCCCGTCGTCAACCACCCGGGCGTCGACCCCGTGCCGCTCGCGCCACCGCCACCGATCGAGCCCGCGCCCTCCACCGAGTTCGCGCCCTTTGCCGCGCCCGCGCCCTTTGCCGCGCCCGCGGCGAGCGCCGCGCCCGCGCACGACGACGTGGCCGACGCGCCGATGCGGGCCGAGCGCGCGTACGCAGCCGACGACTTCCTCCCACGGGTCGACCGTCCGCACGCGCCGTCGACGTCCCGCGCGCCGCGCGGCTCGCGGACGCGACCGTCGTTCTCGTTGCGGCGACGTCACGCGCACGAGCCCGACGCGTGGTTGGAGCCCGAGGGGTGGCACGACGACGACGACCACCTCTCGTGGCTCGTCCCCGACGACGGCGACGCCGCGTCCGTCGCGCCCACGGACACGGCAACCGCGGTCACGACACCGCGCCCGGCCGAACCGGTCCCGACGACGCCCTCCGGACTGCCCCAACGCGTACGGGGGTCGCACGTCGAAGCCCCACCCGCGGAGCCGGCACCCGTCGCGGCCGCCCCGACGCAGCGCGCGCCAGAGCAGGTGTTCGAGCTGCTCGCCCGGTACGAGGCCGGACGACGCCGGGGCGTGACCGCGGCGCACGCCGACGGTTCGACCGCAGGGGAGCCGGCAGGCGTGGACGGAACGGAGGAGCGCTGATGCAGACGCTGAGCAGCGACGCCCGCAACCTCAACTGGCTCGTCGCCAGCTTCGTCGAGCGCGTCCCGTCGGTCACCGAGGCCGTCGTCGTGTCGTCGGACGGGCTGCTCATCGCGATGTCGGACGGATTCGACCGTGCGAGCGGCGACCGCCTCGCGGCGGTGGCGGCCGGGCTCATCAGCATCGCCCGCGGTGCGGGTCAGCCGATGAACGCCGGGGCCGTGAGCCAGATCATCATCGAGATGGAGCGCGCGCTCCTGCTCGTCATGTGCATCAGCGACGGCTCCGCGCTGGCGGTCACCGCGACGCGCCCGTGCGACATCGGTCTCGTCGCGTACGAGATGGCCCTGCTCGTCGAGAAGGCGGGACCCGCGCTGACGCCCCGTCTCGTCGCCGAGCTCAAGGCCTCGCTCCCGCAGTGAACGAGGACGCCGAGCGCGAGCCGCGCCCCGGGTCGCTCGTCCGTCCGTACGTCGTCACGGGCGGGCGAACGCACGCGCCGGGCGACGAGCTGCCGATCGAGACGATCGTGACCGCGGTCGCGCCGGTCAGCGACCTGCCGTCGTACGCGCCGACCGAGGCGCGCGAGATCCTGCGCCTCGCACACGACTCGCTGTCGGTCGCGGAGCTCGCCGCGCGCACGGGTGTGCCCGTCGGCGTCGCGCGCGTGCTCGTGGCCGACCTCGCCGCGACCGGCCTCGTCACCCTCGGACGCACCGCGAGTCGCGACGAGCAGGACAACGTCGCTCTCCTCGAGAGGTTGCTGGATGGCATTCGCGCACTCTGACGACGACCTCGTCCCGCGGCAGGCGGAGGCCACCCCGCTGTCGGTGAAGCTGCTCGTCGCGGGCGGCTTCGCGGTCGGGAAGACGACGTTCGTGGGGTCGATCTCGGAGATCACGCCGCTGACGACCGAGGCCGCGATGACGTCCATGAGCATCGGCGTCGACGATGCGGGCCCCGTCTCGACGACGAAGACCGCGACGACCGTCGCGATGGACTTCGGTCGCATCACGCTCGACGGCGGCATCGTGCTCTACCTGTTCGGCACACCGGGTCAGGACCGGTTCTGGTTCATGTGGGACGAGCTCACGCGCGGCGCGGTCGGTGCCGTGGTGCTCGTCGACACGCGCCGGCTCGAGGACTCGTTCCCGGCGGTCGACTACTTCGAGTCGCGCTCGGTGCCGTTCGTCGTCGCGGTGAATTGCTTCGACGGGTTCGCGCGCCACACGCCGTGGGAGGTCCGCGAGGCGCTCGTCGTGCCGCAGGACGTCCCCATCGTCCTGTGCGACGCCCGCCACCGCAGCTCCGTGAAGTCGGTCCTCGTCATGCTGGTCGAGGAGGCTCTGCGCCGCGCACGCGGCGCCGCGCCGACCGCGGCCCCTTGACGCCGACCGGCTCGTCGCGCTCCGACTCCGTCGGCGCCGCAGAGGACATCGAGGCGTTGCGTCGCGCGCGCGGCGTCGCGCCGAGCGCGACTCCCTGATCCGGGGCGCTCAACCTCGATTTCGCACGTCAGCGGGTCCTCGCGCCAGAATCACGGACGGTCCAGGCGCCGGCGGCTCTCGCTCGGCGCGTCCTCCGCCAGCCGACCGAGGAGCCAGAGTGAACGTCGTCGTCTGCGTCAAGCAGATCCCCGACCCGGCCACGCCCGGCGCGCTCGACAGCGACAACACGCTGAAGCGCGAGGGCAAGCTCATCCTCGACGAGTCCGACAGCTTCGGCGTCGAGATGGCGCTGCAGCTCGTCGACAAGGCGGGCAGCGGCGAGGTGACGCTCGTCTCGATGGCGCCGAACGACGAGGTGTCGGGGTTGCGCACCGCGCTCGCGATGGGCGCCGCGAAGGCGATCCTCGTCTCCGACGACGCGCTCGCCGGGTCGGACGCGCTGAGCACCGCGAAGGTGCTCGCGAAGGCGATCGAGCGCGCGGGTGAGGTCGACCTCGTGCTCGCCGCGACGGAGTCGACCGACGGGTACACGGGCACCGTGCCGCCCCAGGTCGCCGAGCTGCTCGGCTGGCCGTCCCTCACGTACGCACGCAAGGTCGAGGTCGACGACGGCAAGGTCACGATCGAGCGTCAGACCGAGGCGGGCTACGACGTCGTCGACGCGTCGCTGCCCGCGGTGGTGAGCGTGACCGCCGGTGTCGTCGAGCCGCGCTACCCGTCGTTCAAGGGGATCATGGCCGCGAAGAACAAGCCCGTCGACAAGGTCGGTGTGAGCGACCTGGGGCTGTCCGCGGACCAGGTCGGCTGGTCCGGCGCGCGCCAGGAGATCACGAAGGTCGAGCCCGCGCCCGCGCGTGAGGCCGGCGAGAAGATCGAGGACGAGGGCGACGCGTACGAGCGCATCGTGCAGTTCCTCGAGCAGCTCAAGGTCATCTGATCCGCGTCGGAACGCGAACGAGCGCGAAAGGAAGCAACCCGCGATGGCTCTCTCGAAGGTGTGGGTGTTCGCCGAGGCCGAGGGCGGCACGCCGCTGTCCGCGACGCTCGAGCTGCTCACCAAGGCGCGTGAGATCGGCGACACGGTCGAGGCCGTGTTCATCGGCGCGGACGCCGACACGGTCGCGCCGAAGCTCGGCGAGTACGGCGCGGCGAAGGTGTACACGGCGGACCCGGGGCAGACGCTGACTGGTGTCGTCGGCGCGGCCGCGCTGGCGGAGCTCGTCGAGCAGCACCAGCCCGACCTGATCCTGTTCGCGCAGAGCTACGACGGGCGTGACGCGATCGCGCGCCTCTCGGCGAAGATCGACAGGCCGGTGCTCACGAACGGCACCGCGTTGAGCGTCGAGGGTGACGACGTGAAGGTCGGCACCGCGATCTTCGGTGGCAGCCAGCTGGTCGACACGACGTTCACCGGGCCGAAGCCGTACCTCGCCGCGATCCGCCCCAAGTCGTTCGCCGCCGAGCCGGGCGGTTCGGGCGCCGCGGAGATCGAGCGGCTCGACGTCGCGGACGTCGGCCGCGCGGGCGAGGCGCAGATCCGGGACCGTCACGTCGAGGAGCGCGAGGGTCCGAAGCTCGAGGACGCGACCGTCGTCGTGTCGGGTGGTCGCGGCATCGGCGCGGCGGAGAACTACGAGCCGCTCGTCGACGAGCTCGCGAAGCTGCTCAAGGGCGCGTCGGGCGCGTCGCGTGCGATCGTCGACGCGGGGTGGGTGCCGTACGCGAAGCAGGTCGGCCAGACCGGCAAGACGGTGAAGCCGAAGGTGTACATCGCGCTCGGCATCTCGGGTGCGACGCAGCACATGGTCGGCATGAAGGGCTCGGACAACATCGTCGCGGTCAACAAGGACCCGGAGGCGCCGATCTTCTCCATCGCCGACCTCGGCGTCGTCGGCGACGTGCACAAGGTCGTCCCCAAGCTCATCGACGCGCTGAAGTCCCGCAGCTGACGCGCGGCGCGCGGGCGCCGAACGCTCATTGAGCGAATTCCGTCGTCAGGCAGTAGTCACGTGTCAATGAAACGTCAGTGACGTGATCCGGCGCCCGACCGTCGGCCTGGGTCGACGCGCTACGCGTCGGCGTTGCTCGGGCGAGCCGCGGCGACCGCTCGCTCGACGGTGTCGTCGAGCGGCACCTGCTCGTCGAGCTTCGTCAGCAGGATCACCCGGCGCACGAGCGCCTCGTCGGTGACGACGAGGCGCAGCTGCTGGCGACGCGACTGCAGACGCTCGGCGAGCTCGAACAGCAACCGGACGCCCGTGCTGTCGAGATAGGTCGTCTCGGTCAGGTCGAGCACGAGCGCGCCCGTCTCCTGCGACGCCCGCGCGATCACCAGGGCGCGGATCTCGTCGACGTTCGACAGGTCGATCTCGCCCACGAGGTGGGCCACGAGCACGCCGTCGACGTCGTCGATGCGGACCTGGGCGAGCGGCTTCACGCCTCGTTCGTCCTCCGCAGGCGATGACGGATCCGGACGACCGTGCCGTCGGTGCCGCGGTCGACGACGACGTCGTCCATCAGCGCGCGCACGATGTCGAGCCCGCGCCCGCCGTTGGCGCGGGACTCGTTCCGCTCGCGCCACCTCCCGAAGTCCCGCACGACGAGCGTGAGGTCGCCGGCGTCGCAACGACCGTCGACCGAGAAGTGGGCATCGCCGAGACCATACGCGTGCTGGATCGCGTTGCTCGCGATCTCGTTCACGGAGACGGTCACGTCGTACGTCTCGGCCGGCGACGCGCCGAGGCCGGCGAGCCAGTCGTGCAAGGTGCGGCGCAGCGGACCGAGCTGCTCGGGTCGGGCGGGGAGCGAGAGCTGGAGCGCGCTCCGCGCGGCGCGAGGCCGCATGACGAGCACGGCGACGTCGTCGGCCGGACCGGACTCGTCGAGCAGCTCGTCGAGGAGATGGTCCGCGAGCTTCTCGAGATCGTCGGGTGCGCGCGCGACCGTCTCGCCCAGGCGCAGGAATCCGACGTCGAGCGGCTCGTGGCGGCGTTCGACGAGCCCGTCCGTGTAGAGCACGAGGACCGCGCCCGGCGCGAGCACCGCGCGCTCCTCGGTGTAGCGGGCGGACGAGGACGCGCCGAGCGGCATCCCGCGTCCGCCGGGCAGGTAGGTGAGCGTGCCGTCGGGCTCGCGCACGAGGGGCGGCGGGTGTCCCGCGGTCGACAGCCGCACGGTGCCCGTCTCGGGCGCGTACGACATGACGAGCAGCGTCGCCATGTCGGAGCTGCCGGCGTCGATCAGGTACGCGTTGACGCGCGTCAGGATCTGCGAGGGCGACAGACCCTCGAGCGCGCAGAACTGCACGGTGTGGCGCAACCGACCCATGGCGGCGGCGGCGCGCACGCCGTGCCCGACGACGTCGCCGATCGCGAGGACGAGACGACCGTCGGCGACGCGCACGACGTCGTACCAGTCGCCGCCGATCTTCACGCCCGACGTGCCGGGCAGGTACCGCGCGGCGAGCTCGGCGTCGGGGAGGTCGGGGAGGGCCTCGGGCAGGAGGCTGCGCTGGAGCACCTCGACCAACTGCTGCTCGCGCTCGAACCGAATGGCGTTCTCGACGGCCGGCGCGACGCGGCGCGCGATCTCCTGCGCGAGCGGGACGTCGTCGTCGGTGTAGCGGCGGCCGGACTCCGCGTAGGAGAACACGAGCGCGCCGAACGGGCCCGCGGGATCGAGCAACGGGACCGCGATGAGCGACGTGATGCCGGCCGCCCGTGCGCGCTCGCGTTCGCTCGGGTCCGCGGTGATCCGCTCCGCGAGGTCGGGTGGTGCGACGGGCATGAACACCGGCTCGCGGGTCCGGACCGCGACGGCCGGCGGTGCCTCGCTCCCGGGCTCCAGCACGATGTGCTCGGGATGCGAGTCGATGAACTCCTGGACCCTCGCGTCGACGTGTGAGAACGCGGCGAGGCGCACGCGCCCGTCGGCGTCGGCGACGAACACCGAACAGCTGTCGGCGAACGTCGGGATCGTCATGTGGGCGACGCTGTGCAACCGGGCCTGCGAGTCGAGCTCGACGGTGATCAGCTCGCCGACGCGCGCGAGCAACCGCAGTCGCTCCTGGGCGCGCTGCGCGTCGCTGCGGAGCCGCGACGTCTCGATGACCTGCGCGAAGCGGCGGGCGAGCTCGTGCGCGAGGTCGACGTCCTCGGGCTCGTACCGGCGGCCGGACGCGGTCGTGTAGTTGAGGATCATCAACCCGAACCGCTCGCCGTGCGCTTCGAGCGGTACGGAGATCGCGGACCGCACGCCGTGCGCCTCGATCACCGCGAGATGGTCGGCGTCACCGCCGGCCATCGTCGCACGCATGTCCTCGGTGACCTCCTCCATGAGGACGGCGCCGCGGGCGAGTGTGGTGGCGACGGGATCCTCACCGGCGGGGTCGAACGGCCAGCGACGATCCGCGGCGAGGAGCTGTGCGCGCAACGCGGGGTCGACGTGCGTCACCGCGACGTGGCGCGGCTCCTGGCGCGTCGCGCGCAGGTAGACGTTGCACGAGTCCGCGAAGCGCGGAACCACGATCTCGCCGACCTTCTCGAGCATGTCGTCGACGCTCCACGACGACGAGAACAGCTCGTTGGCGGCCGCGATGAGCATCGCCGCGCGCTCGGCCCGTTTGCGGTCCGTGATCTCGACGGTGGTGAGACCGATGCCGATGAGCCGCCCGTCCGGCGCGACGACCGGGTAGACGGACGCGAGGAACGAGCGCTCGATGCCGGGGCGCGCCGCCGTCTGCCCGCCGATCTCGATGCCGACGACCGGGTGCCCGGTCGCGACGACCTCGCGGAACGGCGCCTCGAGCGCGGGCCACAGGCCAGGCGCGACCTCGGCGACGGGCCGGCCGACCTGCTCGCCGGCGGGGCTGACGTCGAGCCCGGCGAGGGGATCGTTCACGCGCACGATCCGGAAGTCGAGGTCGAAGAACGCGAGCCCGATCGGCGCGTGCTGCAGGAGCGTGTCGAGGCGCGCGACCGTCTCGGTCAGGGCCTGCGTCGCGGCCTCGGCGTCGGCTCGCGCGCGCCGCTCGGCCTCGAGCACGCGGCGGAGCTCCTCGTCGGCCGCCTTCCGCGCGGTGATGTCGATCCCGACACCCACCCAGGCCGCCGACGGGCCCGGGAAGCGGCTCCCGCGTGCCTCGATCCACACCACGCGGTCGTCGGGGCGCAGCAGCCGGGCCTCGACGACGAGCTCACCCGTCGACGCGCCCGCCACGAGCGCGCGGCGCACGCGGTCGCGGTCCTCGGGGTCGATCAGCGCGAACAACGCGTCGACCGTGCCCGGGAACGTCCCCGGCTCGAGGCCGAACACGGCCTGCAGCTCCTCCGAGAGCTGGACCGTCCTCGTGTCCGGGTCCCACGCCCACGCGCCGATGCCGCCGGCGTCGAGGGCGAGCCGCGCGACGGTGTCGCGGACGCGCACCTCCTCCTCGGCGCGCCGCCGGTCGGTGATGTCGATCGTGACCCCGATCCAGCGGGCCGGCGGGGGGCCCGGGAGGGGCCGTCCCCGGCTCTCGACCCAGCGGACCTCACCGTCGGGGCGGACGAGCCGGTACTCCGTGACGATCTCGCCGCGCGCCTCGCCCTCGGCGATCGCCTGCATCGCCGCTTCCCGGTCGTCGGGATGGATCCGCTCGACGAGGGCGCGCAACGTGCCGCGGAACGTCCCCTCGGCGAGACCGGCGAGCCGTTCGAGCTCCGGGGACCACGTGGTGTGGCCGGTCGTCGGGTCCCACGTCCACGTGCCCATCTCGCCGGCGTCGAACGCGAGGCGGGCCTCGGTCTCGCGGCGTTGCAGCTCGTCCTCCGCGACCTGGCGCAACGTCGCGGCGGCGACGACGTTCGCCACACCACGGAGGAAGACGACGTCCTCGTCGTCGAAGTGGCGTCTCGTGCGCGAGTAGGCCGCGAGGAACCCGGCGGGACGGTGCGCGCCGCGCAGCGGGACGATCGCGCCGCTGACGACCCCGAGTCGCACGAGCGTCTCCGGCGCCTTGAACCGCTCGTCGCGCGCGAGGTCGTCGAAGACCGACGGCGTCCCGGTCGCGAGCGTGATGCCCGCGGGTGCGTCGAGGCCCCCGACCGCGCCGGTCGAGCCGACCGCGGCGGCGTCGTCGAAGCCGATCGCGGCGCGCAGCACGAGCGCGTCACGCGCGGGCGTCAGCTCGCTGGCGACCACGATGTCGACCGACAGCACCTCCGCGACGGCCGCGACCGCGTCGTCGTACAGGTCGTCGAGCCCGCGGCCAAGGAGCGCGGCGCGGCCGAGGTCCGCGACGACCTCGTGCTGCCGCGCACGCCGCGCGAGCGTCTCGTCGACCTCGTGCAACACCTCGGCCGTCGGCGCGGGGCGGGCCAGGACCGTGACCATGGCGTCGTGCAATCCCGGCTCGCGTCGTACGGTCAGCTCGACCGGCGCGAGAGTGAGGCTGACGCCGTCGCGTCGTTCGATCTCGGCCTGCAGGGTGAACGGCGTGCTCCCGGCGCTCGAGAGGCGCTCGGCGAGCTCCTGCGCGGACGACGCGGTGAGCAGCGACCGCAGCGTCCGGCCGACGAGCTCGCCGCCCGTCCGGCCGAACAGCCGCTCGGCGGCCGCGTTGCACCAGCCGACGACGGTGCGGTCGTCCGTCAGCAGGACCGCGTCGCCGAGCGTCGCGAGCGCGCGTGCGAGGCGGTCGTCGTGCTCGGGGCGGGACCGGCGTCTCAACGAGGAGCGTGCTCCCTCTCGACGGGGCGTGCGGGACAGGATACGGCGCGTTCCGCGCGCCGTGGCCGTCCCGTCGTCACGCCTCGGCGAGCTCCGACAGGTCGACGAGGACGGGCGCGTGGTCCGAGGGCGCCTTGCCCTTCCGGGCGTTGCGATCGACGAGCGCGAACGTCGCCCGCGCGGCGAGCGGCTCGGTCATGTACACGAGGTCGATCCGCATGCCCCGGCCCTGGTGGAAGTCGCCCGCCCGGTAGTCCCAGTAGGTGAAGAGCCCGTCGTCCTCGTAGACGCGCCGGAACGCGTCCACGAGGCCCCACTCGCGGAGCGCGGCGAGTGACGCGCGCTCGGGGTCCGTCACGTGCGTCGCACCGACGAACGCCTTCGGGTCCCACACGTCGCGGTCCTCCGGGGCCACGTTGAAGTCCCCGAGGAGCGCGAGGTCCCGCGACGGGTCGGCGGTCGCCGCGAGCCAGTCACGCAGGCACCCGAGCCACGTCAGCTTCCGCTCGTAGAACTCGCTGCCGACCTCGCGGCCGTTCGGGACGTACACCGTGACGACCCGGACGCCGGCACACGTTGCGGCCAGCAGCCGCGCGTCGCCCACGTACGGGTCGTCGATGTCGCCGAAGCCGGTCGACACGTCGTCGATCCCGACGCGCGAGAGGATCGCGACCCCGTTCCACCGCCCTTGCCCGTGGTGCACGGACTCGTAGCCGAGCGACGCGAACGACAGTTGCGGGAACGCGGAGTCGGCGAGCTTCGTCTCCTGGAGGCACAGCACGTCGGGTCGCGCGTACGCCAGCCACTCCTCGACGCGCGGGAGACGGGCCTTCAGCGAGTTGACGTTCCAGGTCGCGATCCTCACGTCACGTCTCCAGGTAGCGCGGGTTGGCGATCGTCAGCTTCGCGCGCACCGTCCGACGGACGTGGTCCACGACCGCGTCGCGTTGGTCGTCGAGGCTCCCGTCGCGGATCCGGCGCGCGAGCTCGGCGTCGAGCTCGTCGCGGGTGCCGTCGTGGCCGAGCAGCGCGCGCAGCCGCGCGTGCTCCTCGTCGTCGAGCGCCGAGCCGGACGCGAGCTCGCGCCGGACGATCCCGACGACGTTCGCGGCGACGCGCGCGTGGAATGACAGCCGTCCGTCGGTGCCGGGGACGACGTCGCGCGCGAGGAACTCGGCGACCGCTTCGAGCAGCTCGTCCGCGGTGGGTCGGTCCTGTGCCATCAGCCGCGCGCCAACTCGTCGAGCAGCGCGAGCAGGTCCCACTCCATCTCGGCGACACGCCGCCCGAGCGCGGCGAGCTCGACGGAGCGGACCCGGCCCGACGTGTGCAACGTCGCCTGCATCGCGCAGATGACCCCCCACTTCAGCGTCCCGAACGCCTCCCAGTACCGGAGCGCGTCGAGCTCCACGCGCCCACCCCCGGCGGCCGCGTACGCGTCGAGCAGCGTCGTGTAGTCGCCGAACCCGCCGACGGGCCGGTCCGTCGCGCCGAAGCGCCACGACTTCACGCACAGCCAGCCGAGGTCCTCCACGGGATCGCCGAGGTGCGCGAGCTCCCAGTCGAGCACGGCGCGCAGCCCGTCCGGCCCGACGACGAGGTTGCCGTTGCGGAAGTCGCCGTGCACGAGCCTCGGCTGCCCGTCGCTCGGCACGGGCACGTTCTCGTCGAGCCAGCGCAGCCCCAGCTCGAACGCGGCGTGCGGCTCGCCGAGCGCGTCGAGCACGCCGCGGTACTGCGCGAGCTGTTCGCGCGCGCCGAGCACCTGGAGCGTGGACGTGGCGACGGTCGCGACGTCGATCCGGTGGATGCGGGCCGCCTGCTCGCCGCACTGCTGCGCGAGACCGGCACGCGCCGCGGCGAACTCCTCGTCGCGGAGGATCTTCCGGGCGATCGTCTCGCCCGCCACGCGCCGCATCACGAACCCGTCGCCGAGCCCGTCGCCCGGCTCGAGGAGGAGCACCGGCTCGGGCGCGGCGACACCGGCCGCGTGCGCCGAGCACAGCACGTCGTACTCGGTCGCGCGCGACGTGCTCCCCGCGTGGCCGCCCGGATCGCGGCGCAGCACGAGCTCGTGGCGCGCGCCGCCGGCGCTGCATGCGTCGAGCGCCCAGGTCTCACGCGACGCGCCGCCGGACAGGCGCCGCATCCCGTCGACGGTGACCGGGCCGAGCACGCGCGCGAGCGCACGCGCGAGTCGTTCCGGGTCCGGTGCCGCGGCCGTCACACGTGCCGGGACCTAATAGCCGGCGGCGCCGATGAGTGCGCCGATCGCCGCGGTGACCGCCATCGCGAGCCCGCCGCCCACGACGACACGGAACGCCGCGCGCCCGCGCGGTGCGCCACCGAGGCGGCCGCCGGCCGCGCCCAGCACGGCCAGCGCGACGAGCCCCGCGGCCGCGATGATCGCGACGCGCGCGCTTCGCGGAGACACGAGCATCGCGAGGATCGGGACAAGCGCGGCCGTCGCGAAGCTGAACGCCGAGACGATCGCAGCCTGGACCGGGCGCGCGTGCATCGCCTCGGTGATCCCGAGCTCGTCGCGGAGGTGACTCCCGAGCGGGTCCGCCTCGTGCATCTGCACGGCCACCTTGCGGGCGAGGTCGTGGTCGAGACCGCGCTCGACGTAGATCTGCGTGAGCTCGTCGAGCTCGTGGTCTGGGGCGACGAGCTGCTCACGCCGCTCACGCGCGATGTCGGCCATCTCGGCGTCGCGTTGCGCGCTCACCGACACGTACTCGCCCGCCGCCATCGACCCTGCACCGGCGACGAGGCCGGCGATGCCCGCGACCATGACGGACGTGCGGCTCGCGGAGGTCGCGGCCACGCCGATCATCAGGCTCGCGGTCGACACGACGCCGTCGTCGGCGCCGAGCACCGCGGCCCGCAACCACCCGATGCGCGACGTCCCGTGACGCTCGGGGTGCGGCCGGCGCTCGGTGAACGGACGGCGGAGCGCCCGGGCTCGTGCCACGGAGCCGACGCTAGCGCGTCGCCGCGCGCCCGGACGCGTGACGGCAACGGGCGGCCGTCACGCGTCCGAGCCAGCGCGGTGCGTCAGACGAGCGCGTTCTTGCGCGCCTTGTCGAACCGCTTCGCGACGTCGTTCCAGTTGACGATGTTCCAGAACGCCTCGACGTAGTCGGCCTTCACGTTCTTGTACTGCAGGTAGAACGCGTGCTCCCAGATGTCGATGACGAGCAACGGCGTGGAGCCCTGCCCGAAGTTGTTCTGGTGGTCGTAGATCTGCGCGGTGTAGAGCTGCTGACCGAGCGGGTCCCACATCAGCGCGCCCCACCCGGAGCCCTGCACGGTCGACGTCGCCTGGGTCAGCTGCTTCTTCAGGCTGTCGAACGAGCCGAACGCCTCGTCGACCGCGGACGCGAGCTCACCCTCCGGCTTGCCGCCGCCGTCGGGCGACATGTTGTTCCAGTACAGCGAGTGGAGCACGTGGCCCGACAGGTTGAACGCGAACGTCTTCTCGAGCCCGACGATGCCGCCGAAGTCACCGGCCTGGCGGGCCGAGCCCAGCTTCTCGAGCGTCTCGTTCGCGCCCTTCACGTACGCCGCGTGGTGCTTGTCGTGGTGCAGTTCGAGGATCTGGCCCGAGAGGTGCGGCTCGAGCGCCGCATAGTCGTAGGGCAGGTCCGGCAGCTGGTAGCTCACTGCGACTCCTTCTCTCCTGGGGACGCTCTCGTTGCGGACGCGCAGTGCGAGCGCGTGACGTCCACGTCGGTCCTTGCGATTCGCGTCTCATCATGCCCGACACCCGCCCGGCGAAACGAGTGCCCACCGGTCACGTGTACAGGGGGACGTCGGCGTACGACCAGTCAGGACGCTTGTACAGCTGGCGCTCGTCGTACACGAAATGACCGGTGGAGTCGAAGTCCTTGATCTTCGGGACCATGACGTCGTGGCGGAGCGGGCAGGTGCCGGCGAGATGGGCCTCGAAGTCCTCGGGGAACTTCTCGAGCAGGCTCCCGACGACCCGCTGCTCCTCCTGTCCGAGGAAGCAGCGGTTCGCGTCCGTCACGGTCGCGAGCGTCCGTTGCAGCACGCCGATGTCGACGGCGTCGCCCTTCCCTTCCTCGATGATCTCGAGCGTCTCGGTGATGCGGGTCGATCCGAGCTTGCACGGCGGACACTGCCCGCACGACTCCACGGCCAGGAAGCGTGAGAACGCGCGCGCGACCGCGACCGCGCACATCGCGTCGTCGTACACCACGTACCCGCCGGAGCCGAGCCCGCTGCCGATCGCGGCCATGGAGTTGAAGTCGAGCGCGGTGTCCATGTCGTCGACGGTGAGGGCCGCGTTCGCGACGCCCGACAGCATCATCTTGACGGGCCGGCCCGATTCGGTCCCCGCGGCGACGACCTCGACGAGCGTGCGCAGCGGTGTGCCCATCGGCAGCTCGTACACGCCCGGCATCGCGACGTCGCCGCAGATCGTGAAGACCATCGTCCCGGGGCACCGCTCGGGCCCGACCTTGCGGAACTCGTCGGCACCGAACGACATGATCCAGTTCGCGTGCGACATCGACTCGACGTTGCTGACGACCGTCGGGTTCGTCGTGAAGACGCCGCGCTGGCCCGGCTGGGGGTCGTGCGGCCACCAGCCGAGCTGCGGCGCCGTCGCGAACAGACCGTGCTCGAACGGGCGGACGTGGCGCGGGAGCGGGTCGTTGCCCTCCACCACCTCGAGCGCTCCGGTCTCCTCGCCGAACAGGTACTCGTCGGGCCCCTCGACGACGTGGATCGGGATGTCGCCGGCGAGGCCGGCGTGCTCGAGCTCGCTGACGGCGCGGTGCAGGCGCATCACCTCGCGCGTGAAGCTGCGCTTGGTCACGATGTAGATGGCACGGGCGTTCACGACGAAGCCGGCGATCGCGGCGCCCTCGACGATCTGGTACGGGTCGTACCGCATGATCGTCCGGTCCTTGAACGTGCCGGGCTCGCCCTCGGCGCCGTTGCCGACGACGAACTTCTCGGTGCCCGGCGCCTCGCGCACGGAGCGCCACTTCACCGCGGTCGGGAACCCGGCGCCGCCTCGGCCGCGCAGGCCCGCCTTCCCGACCTCGTCGATCGTCGCGTCGGCGCCGACGCGATGCGCGGTCGTGAACCCCTGACCCCCGCCGCGTTCGAGGTAGTCGTCGAGGGTGAGGACGGGACGGTCGGGCAAGACGTTCACGCGATGCGTCTACCCGATTTCGCACCCGATCGCCAACCGGGCGCGCCCGCGTGGACGACCGCGCGCGCGACGCGCGCGAATCTGACGTGCGGGTCAGGGATCTCGTATCGTCGACGTCTTCGCGCGACCGCACTGAGCGTCCGGAGGTTCGTGGTGGGGCCCTTGCATGGCGTGAGGATCATCGAGCTCGCGGGGATCGGCCCGGGTCCGTTCGCGGCGATGGTCCTGTCGGACCTGGGCGCCGACGTGCTGCGCGTCGACCGCGCGCAGGCGGTCACCGGTGACTTCGCGCGTGAGAACAAGGAGGTCCTGAACCGCGGGCGGCGGTCCGTCGGCATCGACCTCAAGAACCCCGACGGCGTCGAGACGCTCCTGCGGCTCGTCGAGCAGGCGGATGCGCTGATCGAGGGCTTCCGCCCGGGTGTGACCGAGCGGCTCGGCATCGGCCCGGACGCCTGCCTCGCCCGCAACCCGAAGCTCGTGTACGGGCGGATGACGGGCTGGGGGCAGGACGGGCCGTACGCGCAGGCGGCCGGCCACGACATCGACTACATCGCGCTCGCGGGCGTGCTCGCGCACCTCGGTCGCGAAGGCGGGAAGCCCACCCCGCCGATCAACCTCATCGGGGACTTCGGCGGCGGCGGGATGCTGCTCGCGCTGGGCGTCGTGTGCGCGGTCTTGGAAGCACGCACGTCGGGGCAGGGGCAGGTCGTCGACGCCGCGATGGTCGACGGCTCCGCGCTGCTGATGACGATGATCTGGGGCGTGCGGGCGATGGGCGCGTGGGACGAGCGTCTCGGCGTCAACGTGCTCGACACCGGTGCGCCGTTCTACGAGACGTACGAGACGGCCGACGGCAGGTTCGTGGCCGTCGGCGCGCTCGAGCCGCAGTTCTACGCGGAGCTTCTCGCGCGCACGGGCGTCGACACGGAAGGCCTGTCCGCGCAGATGGACCGCAACGGCTGGCCGCTGCTCCGCGAGCGCCTCACCGCGCTGTTCAAGACCAAGACGCGCGACGAGTGGTGCGAGCTCCTCGAGGGAACCGACGCGTGCTTCGCGCCGGTCCTGACGATGAGCGAGGCCGCGGAACACCCACACGTGCGTGCGCGCGACACGATCGTCGAGGACTGCGGCGTGCAGCAGCCGGCACCCGCACCGCGCTTCTCCCGCACGCCGAGCGCGATCCAGGGTCCGCCCGCGTGGCCCGGTCAGCACACCGACGAGGCGCTGCGCGACTGGGGGCTGAGCGCGAAGGACGTCGCCAAGCTGCGCGAGACCGGCGCGATCAAGTAGCCCCCACGAATCAAGCCGTCAGCCGTTGTCCGCGGGGAGCACGCGCTCGAGCGCGGCGACGCGGCGCGCGAGCTCGTCGCGGTCGTCCGCCACGACCGTGACGTGACCGACCTTGCGGCCCGTCCGCAGCGACTTGCCGTAGCGGTGGAGGTGCGCGCCCTCGACGGCGAGCACGGCGGCGGGGTCGGGAAGCGCGCCGATGCAGTTCACCATCGTGCTGACGCCGCGCGCGTCGGTGGGACCGAGCGGCCAGCCGAGCACCGCGCGCACGTGGTTCTCGAACTGGCTCGTGCGCGCGCCCTCGATCGTCCAGTGACCCGAGTTGTGCACGCGTGGCGCCATCTCGTTCGCCAGGAGCGCGCCGTCGACCTCGAACAGCTCGAGCGCGAGCACACCGCGGTAGTCGAGCTCGTCCAGGAGCCGCGACATGAACGTCTCGGCGCGGGCCTGCAGCTCGGGTGACACGTCCGCGGCTGGTGCGACGGAGCGGCGCAGGATCCCGCGCTCGTGCCGGTTCTCCGTGAGCGGCCAGCAGCGCGTCGTGCCGCCGGCGCCGCGCACGCCCACGACCGACAGCTCGCGCGTGAACGGGACGAGCTGCTCGACGAGCAAGGGCACGCCGCCGATCGCGTCCCACGCGGGGTCGGCGTCGCGCTCGGTCCGCACGACCGCCTGCCCCTTCCCGTCGTAGCCGCCCGTCCGTGTCTTCACGACGACCGGGACGCCGATCTCCGCGACCGCGCGTGCCAGTGAGTCGCGGTCGTCGACCGGCTCGAAGCGCGGCACACCGATGCCGAGCGACGTGAACAGCTGCTTCTCGCGCAGCCGGTCCTGCGAGACGGTGAGCGCACGAACCGACGGGTGCACCGGCACGCGCGCCGCGAGTCGCGCGGCCGCGTCGCCCGGGACGCCCTCCCACTCGTAGGTGACGACGTCCGCGCCGCGCGCCGTCTCGTCGAGCGCCGACGCGTCTCCGAGCGCGCCGACCACGAGCGGGCCGAGTGCCGCCGCGGGCGCGTCCGGCGACGGATCGAGGAACCGGAACCGCACGCCGAGCGGGATCCCCGCGATCGCGAGCATCCGCCCCAGTTGCCCGCCGCCGAGCACGGCGAGCACGGGCGCGTCGACCGGGAGGCTCGTCTCCGCCATCCGGACTGTCTAGCGAATCGCGCCCGGACGTCGCGGTTCCCTCAACTGCGCCGCGATCCCTCCGAGTGAGAGGCCCGAGGGCAGCGAGCAGGGGAACGGAGCAACGTGAACAAGCGGGTTGTGCGGGCGCGCCTGTCGGCGGTCGCGGTGTCGCTCCTCGTGCTCGTCGTCGGTGCGGCCTGCGCGGCGACCACTGCGCCGGCGGCGGCGCCCCGTCCGGGCGTCCCGGCTGCGAAGGTCGGCTTCTCGGCGGACGGCTGGTTCGAGTGGCAGAGCGCGGCGCAGATCAGGGCCGACCTCGCCGCGATCAAGCGCACGGGCGCGCGCTGGGTGCGCCTGCAGTTCGACTGGTCGAAGCTCGAGTCGTACGGCCCGGGCCTCAAGGCGCCCGGCCAGGCCACGTGGTGGGCGCACACCGACACGCTCGTCGACGCCGCGCGCGCCCAGGGCCTGCAGATCCTCGGCATCATCGACTACACGCCGAACTGGGCCGCGGCGCCCGGCTGCAACTTCGCCGATCACTCCGGCATGTTCTGCGCGCCGCGGAGCGCGGCCGAATACGGCGCGTTCGCCGCGCGCGTCGCGGCGCACTACGCACCGAAGGGCGTGCACGACTGGGAGATCTGGAACGAGCCCAACAACCCGTCCTTCTTCCAGCCCGTCAACGCCGCGAGCTACGTCGCGCTCCTGAAGGCGGCGTACCCCGCGATCCACGCGGCAGACCCGCACGCGTTCGTCGTGAGCGGTGGTCTGTCCCCGCACGGTGACCTCGGCCAGACGCCCGACGACCCGCTCAGCCCGGTCAACTTCGTGAAGGCGATGTACGCGGCGGGCGCCAAGGGCTCCTTCGACGCGCTCGGCCACCACCCGTACCCGCCCAGCCCCTACGCGCCGACGACGCCCGGCTCGGCCGGGTGGAACGCGCTGCTCCAGACCGCCACGCTCCACGGGATCATGGTCGCCAACGGCGACGGCGCGAAGCAGATCTGGGGCACCGAGTTCGGCGTGCCGACCGGGTCCTCGTCGATGTCGGTCAGCGACAGCGTCCAGGGCCAGTCGATCGTGGACGAGTACCTGCAGTGGAACACGTGGCCCTACACCGGGCCGCTGTTCGTGTTCGAGCTCCGTGACGGCGCGAACGACGCGTCGGACTGGAGCTCCAACCTCGGTCTGACGCGCGTCAACGGCACCGCGAAGCCCGCGCTGTCCGCGCTCACTGCTCTCGTCGTCCCGTAGCGCGGCGACCGGTCAGGCGGTCGCGCTGGTGACCGGCTCGAACGTCCGGCGAGGTCCGTAGCCGAACAACGACGCGGTCAGGCGCCGGATCCCGCTCGTCCGGTCGTGCTGGTAGCCGTTCACCGCGGCGTTGTACGCGTCGACGTCCGCGCGGGGCACCGACGCCTTCATGAACGACTGCACCGCCTGCTGCAGGTTCGCGTCGCCTCGCAGCTTGTCGGTGGACTGCGCGGTCGTCGTCGCGCGCGACGCGAGGCCTTCGAGCTGGTTCGCGGTCTCGACCTCCGCGCTCGGGTCGTGCCGGCGCATCAGCGCGTTCCACCTCGTCAGCGCGGCCGTGAGCTCGCGCGGCAGCGTGTGGTCGCGGCCGACGTCGGCGGCGAGCGCGACGGTGACGGCCCCGAGCTTCTCGTACCGCGCGCTCAGCGGTGTGCGTAGAGCCGCCCAGCGGTCGTCGATCTTCGTGCGCGCGTGATCGAGCGCGGGTCGGCTCCCGAGCACGACGGCCGCCGCGGCGACGAAGACGACGAGGACGACGAGCAGCACCAGCAGGCGCCGCGCACGGCGGAGCATGGCGCCGTCACCCTACCGGCGCGCCCGCGCGCGACCGTCGATAGCGTCACAGGGCACCGCTACGGTGTGGCGCATGGCTCGCCTCCGAGCCGTGGTCGTGGTCGTGCTGACCGCCGCCTCGCTCGGAGGTTGGTGGCTCGGCCGGTCACGAGCCGGCTCCACCCACACGGTCCGCGTGGTGCACGTCGTCGACGGCGACACGATCGTCGTCGACGACCGTGGCCGCGACACGACCGTCCGTCTCCTCGGTGTCGACACGCCCGAGACCGTCCATCCCGACGAGCCGGTCCAGTGCTACGGCCCCGAGGCCTCCGCGTTCACGAAGGCGGCGCTGACGGGTCGGACCGTCCGGCTCGAGACGGACGTCGAGCGCCACGACCGGTATGGCAGGTTGCTCGCGTACGTCGTCGTCGACGGCCACCGCTTCAACGACGAGTTGCTGCGGCGGGGCTACGCGCGGCTCCTCGTCATCCCGCCGAACGGGATGTACGCGCGCACGATGCTCGGCGAGGAGCTGGCGGCACGCCGCGCGGGCGCCGGGTTGTGGAGCGCGTGCCCGGCGCGGTGACGGGCGCGCGCCCTCTCGTCACGTTTCCGTGAGACGCGTCCGCATCTTGTCGATGGCACGCCCGAGCACGTCGCGCGCGTCCGCGTGGCTGCACCCGAGGTCGCGCGCGATGACCTTCATCGAGCACGGCGGCCCGGCCAGGCCGAAGCGGCGGGAGAGCACGACGTACTCCTCGGGTGTGAGCGAGTCGAACGCGTGCCCACCGGCGCGCAGCTCGATCGCGTCGAGGTCGACGTCGTCGTCGCTCGACTCGTCGAACCGGCGCGGCGTGATCGCCGCGACGTCGGCCTCGAGGCCCTGACCGTCGACCCCGAGCCCGCCGTCCCGGTCCGGGTAGGGCCACCCGTCGTCGGTGGGGAAGAGCGGGAAGGTCGAATGGGTCGGGGGCATCCGGCGTCCTTCCGTCCGTTCGGTCCGTGCGTCGCCGTCGCTCGGCTCGTCGTGGGTCCGTCGTCCGCGCCGCCCACCGTCCACGTTGCCCACCGTCTGTCCGCTCATCGTGCGCCGCGCCGGCGGCCGAGTCAACGGGCGGCCGGGGCCCCCGCGACGAGCCGGAGGATCGCCTCGCCATGGGTGGCGAGGCGACAAGGGCCGAGGCCGGGGACCGACGCGAGCGCGGCGCGCGAGCGCGGCCGGCGCGTCGCGATCGCCCGCAGCGTCGCGTCGCTCGCGACGGCCGCGACGGGGACGGCCGCGGCCCGCGCCACGCCTCGCCGCCATTCCAGGAGCGCGGTGAGCAGCGCGTCGTCGGTGGCGCGCGGCCTGGGTCCGCGCGCACCCAACGCTCGACGTGTGCCCGCGTGCGCCGACGCCGTCGTCGCCGCGTCGTCCACGACGCCCGCGGCGCGAAGCGCCGTGATCCAGGGGCTCGGCTCGCGCTCCGACACGCGTGACCCGACCGTGCGGGTCCGGGCCCAGCTCATGTGCAACGCCGTGCCGGCGCGCGTCATGGCGACGTGCAGCAGGCGCCTCTCCTCGTCGAGATCGACCGGCGACGACGCGTACGCGACGGGCACGAGCCCCCGTTCCACGCCCGTGACGAAGACGGTCTCGTACTCGAGGCCCTTGGCGCGGTGGAACGTCAGCAGCTCCACGGCGTCGCCCGACGCGAGGTCGCCGTCGTCGGAGCGCAGCGTCGCGCGCAGCCAGGTGAGGAACCCGGCGACCGTGCCGCCGTCGCCGTCGTGCGCCACGTACTCCCGTCCGAGGGTGACGAGCGCGTCGGCGTGCTCGCGCCGTTCGGGCGACAGGGCGTCGACGTCGGCTCGTACGTCGACGAGGTGCTCGGCGAACGGGCGACCGGGCGCGCGTCGCGCGGCGTCCTCGAGCCCGTCGAGCAGCGCGCGGACCTCTGCTCGTTGCAGGAACCGCATCCCGCCGCGGACGCGGAACGGGATCTGCTGTGCGGCCAGCGCGTCCTCGAACAGCGCGGACTGCGCGTTCGTGCGGTAGAGCACCGCCATCGACGACCACGCCACACCGGTCGCGTGCGCGTCGCGGAGCGCTCGCGCGACTGCGCGTGCCTCGTCGGCGTCCGACGCGTAGGCGCGCAGCGTCGGACGCGGGCCGTCGCCGCGCGGCGTGCGGACGGCATGCGCGTCGCGGCGGCCGAGAACGGCGGCGGCCGCGTCGACGATCTGCGCGCTGGACCGGTGGTTCGCCTCGAGGCGCACGACCTTGCCGCCGGGGAAGTGCTCGACGAACCGGGTGAGGTGGTCGGGCTCTGCGCCCGCGAACCGGTAGATGGACTGGTCCGGATCACCGACCGCGCAGAGGTCGTCCCGATCGCCGAGCCACGCGCGCAGGAGACGGAACTGAGCGGGTGTCACGTCCTGGAGCTCGTCGACGAACAGGTGCCGGAACCGGAACCGTTGCGCCGCCGCGAAGTCGCCGTCGGTCTCCAGCGCGCGCACGCACCACCAGACGAGGTCGTCGAAGTCGACGAGACGGCGACGGTGCTTCTCGCGCTCGTACGCGTCGTAGAGCGAGGCGAGCCGGGACGGCGCGATCGCGGGCTGGCGTCCCGCGTCGCGCGCTGCCTGCTCGTACCCGTCGGGCGAGACGAGACGGGCCTTGGCCCACTCGATCTCGCTCGCCACGTCGGCGGCGCGCTCGGTCGCGGCCTCGCCCGTCCACCCGTCCGCGACGAGCAGCGGGACCACGATCCGCGCCTTGCGTTCGAGGAGTGCGGGCGGGACCCGTCCTCGTTCCTGCCATCGCCGCCGCAGCTGGGTGAGCGCGAGCGCGTGGAACGTCCCGGCGGTCACGCGGCCGCCGATCGGGAGACGGGCGAGCCGGTGCACGAGCTCGCGCGCGGCCTTGCGTGTGAAGGTCACCGCCAGGACGCGTTCCGCGTCGATGCGCCCGGTCGCGGCGTGCCACGCGATGCGCCGGGTCAGGACGCGCGTCTTGCCCGAGCCGGCGCCCGCGAGGATCGCGAGCGGCCGCGCCGGTTCGACGACGGCGGCGCGCTGCGACGGGTCGAGGCCCTGCAGCAGCGAGTCGGCGGCGGACGCGACCACCGGCCGACCGTACCGACGCGCGCGGTGACGGCGGTGGACCCTCGCGGTCAGGCGTCCGGGACGCGAAGAGGCCCCGAGTAGTCTTCGCTGCGTCGCAGCTCCGATCTCCTCGGGGCTCCCCTTCGCGACCGCTGCCTCGGCCCGGCACGCCGCCCGACTGGACGTCGCACCTTCGGCCACGCCGACCGGGTCGAGACCCGATCGTCGTACGGCAGTGGCTCCACCGGGACCACTCGCCCGATCGCATCGCCGCTCCCGAACGGCCGCCACAGCGACCGACCAGAGCGTTCGACCGAACGGACCAGCCGAACCGGTAGGGCGATGGTACGGACGAGCGCGCAGAGGGTCAAGAGCCTTTTCTCGCAGCTTCGTCGTACGCTTCGACGATGGCGAAGGGCGCGACGTTCTGGCAGAACTGGGGCCGCAACCAACGCTGCGAGCCGGTCGCGGTGACCGATCCCGAGAGCGAGCTCGAGGTCGTCGAGGCGGTGCGCGCCGCGAAGCACGCGGGGCAGACCGTGCACGCGGTCGGGTCGGGCCACTCCTTCACCGACACCGCGTGCACCGACGGCCGCATGTTGCGGCTCGGCCATCTCGATCGCGTGGTCGCGGTCGACGGCGACGCGCACACGGTCACGGTCGAGGCGGGCATCCCGCTGTGGAAGCTGAACCAGCAGCTCGCGATCAGGAACCTCGCGCTCACCAACCTCGGTGACATCGACCGGCAGACGATCTCGGGTGCGCTCTCGACCGGGACGCACGGCACCGCGTTGAAGCTCGGTGGGCTCGCGACGATGCTGCGCGAGATCGAGATGGTGACGGCCGACGGCGAGCTCCTGCGTTGCTCCGAGCGCGAGGAGCCCGAGGTGTTCGCGTGCGCGCGCATCGGCCTCGGTGCGCTCGGCATCGTGACGAAGATGACGCTGCAGTGCGAGCCCGCCTTCCGGCTGCACTCGCTCGAGGTCCCGATGCCGCTCTCGGAGATGCTCGAGCGGTTCGACACGATCGTCGAGACGAACGACCACGTCGACGCGTACTGGTTCCCGCACACCGACGTCGCGACCGTCAAGTGCAACAACCGCACCGACGACCCCGTCCACGCGAAGGAGGGGTTCAAGAAGTGGCGTGACGAGATCCTGATGACGAACTACCTGTTCGGTGCGGTGTGCCGGGCCGGACAGATCGCGCCCGGCCTCGTCCCGCGACTCGCGCAGTTCGTCGTCGCGAACGTCGGCCGGAGCGAGAAGGTCGACCGCAGCGACCGGGTGTTCTGCACGCCGCGGCTCGTGCGCTTCGTCGAGATGGAGTACGAGGTGCCGCGCCACGAAGCGGGTGCGTGCCTGCTCGCGATCCGCGACCTGATCGAGCGCGAGGACCTGAAGGTCGCCTTCCCGGTCGAGGTGCGCGTCACCGGACCGGACGACATCCCGCTCAGCACCGGCTACGGGCGCGAGAACGCGTACCTCGCGTGCCACCTGCCGACGGGGACGCCGTTCGAGCGCTACTTCCGCGGCGTCGAGGACATCATGGACCGCGTCGGCGGCCGGCCGCACTGGGGGAAGATGCACTACCAGACGGCAGCGACGCTCGCGCCGCGCTATCCGGAGTGGGCACGCTTCCAGGCGGTGCGGGCGAAGCTCGATCCCGACGGGCGGTTCCGCAACGCCTACCTCGACCGTGTGCTCGGGCCGCCGTCGTAGGCGCTTTACTGTTTGGCGCCATGCCGTACCCGAAGAACCTCGTCAACCAGGGCGAGACGGTCGTGCTCGACCTGCGGCCGCACTGGTGGTACTTCTCGAAGCACATCTTCACCGGGATCCCGCTGTTCGTGCTGTTGATCCTGCTGTTCCAGGTGCACGGGACGGTCCGCAAGTACAGCGCGTACGTCTACATCGTCCTGTTGCTCGCGTGGGCGGTCTGGCTCGCGCTCAAGTACCTGCAGTGGCGCTTCACGTACTTCGTCGTCACCGACCAGCGCGTCGTGTTCCGCACGGGTGTCCTCGCGAAGCACGGCGTCGAGATCCCGCTCGAGCGGATCAACAACATCAACTTCAACCAGAACATCTGGAACCGGATGATCGGCGCGGGCGACCTCGCGATCGAGTCTGCCGGCCGGGAGGGCCAGACGACGTTCGACAACGTTCGCCATCCCGACGGCGTGCAGCAGGAGATCTACCGGCAGATGGAGGTCAACGCGCGGCGGCAGGCGTCGTGGGCCGCGCCGCGCGTCGACGCCCCCGCGGCCGGGCCATCCATCCCCGAGCAGATCCAGCAGCTCGCCCAGCTGCGCGACGCCGGCCACATCACCCCGGCCGAGTTCGAGGCGAAGAAGGCCGAGCTGCTGCAGCGGATGTGAACCGCGCCCGCGGGCGCATGCGCGTCGTCTCGCTCGTGCCGTCCGCCACCGAGACGCTGCTCGCGCTCGGCGTCGTCCCCGTCGCGTGCACGCGCTTCTGCCTGCAACCGGGGATCCCGACCGTCGGCGGTACGAAGAACCCGCACGTCGACGACATCGTCGCGCTCGGGCCGGACCTCGTCGTCGTCAACGACGAGGAGAACCGTCGTGAGGACGCGGATGCGCTCGCGCGCGCGGGAGTGCGTCTCCACGACATGTCGCCGCGCTCGGTGGAGGACGTCGGTCCCGCCGTGCGCGCGTTGGCGCGCGCCGTCGAGGTCGCCGTGCCGGAGGCGTACGTGGAAGGCGCGTGGGAGACGTGGCTCGCCGAGACGTCGCCCGCCGCGCCCGGTCGCCGTGCCGTGGTGTTGATCTGGCGACGCCCGTGGATGGCGATCAACGCCGACACCTACGGCTCGTCGGTGCTGGGGGGCGCGGGCGTGGCGAACGCGTTCGCCGGGGTACCCGACCGGTACCCCGAGCTGTCGCTGGGCGACGTCGCAGCCGCCGCGCCCGACCTCGTCCTGCTCCCGAGCGAGCCGTACCGGTTCCGTGAGCGTCATGTCGACGAGGTGGCGCGGGCGGTGCCGGGCGCGCGCGTCGTGCTCGTCGACGGCCAGGACCTGTTCTGGTGGGGCGTTCGCACGCGCGACGCGGTGACGCGCGTCCGCCGGTCGCTCGACGTATGAGGGCAGCGCCGTTCAAGCAGCGCCGGCGGCCGCCTCGCGTGCGGGCGTCGCGACGACGGTGACGAGGTCGCCGAGCCGGTACCGGAACGATCGCTCGCGCAGCGGGCTGCGGCGGATCGCGCGCCCGATCGGTCCGAACGCGCCGCCGTGGTCGTCGAGGAGCGACGCGACGAACCGCATGCTCACCCGCTTCGCGGTGTGGTGCATCTCGCCCGCGCCGAAGCCCGCCGTGCCGAGCAGCAGGCCGAGGCTGTGGCGGTCGAACAGCCAGATGACCGACGGCGGCGCGACGTCCTGCCAGTGCGACCGCAGGGCGCGCGCGACCAGGCTCGAGCGGTCCCACGTCTCGATCACGAGCGTCCCCGACGGCCGGAGGCAACGCCGCGCCAGACCGAGCATCTCCGCCGGCGACCCGACGTGCTCGAGCACCTGGAAGATCGTGATGACGTCGAAGGCGCCGGGTTGGTGGGCGGCGACGCCGGCGAGATCGTCGGTCACGTCGAGACCGAGGCGCGTCCGTGCGAATTCCGCGGCACCTGCGGACACCTCGACGCCCTCGCCGCGCCAGCCCGCGCGACACGCCTCGTCGAGGAAGAACCCGTGCGCGCACCCGACGTCGAGCAACCGGCCCGGCGCGCGGGCGCCGCGCTGCTCGAGCAGGGCGAGACGCTCACGGGCGTTCGCCCGGTGCAACATCTCGTCGGCCAGGTAGTCGTCGTAACCACCGGGGATCGCGCCCGCGAAGTACCCGTCGGGGAAGTTCGCGCGCGCCTCGTCGTCGGTCGGCAGCGGATCGAGGTGCGCCAGCCCGCAGCCCGGGCACTCGACGTACCGATAGCCGCCCGGCGCGAACAGCGGATGGCGCACTCGGCACCCGCACGCCGGGCACGCGCTCGCCCGTCGCCCATACGACGGGTGGCTTGCCGACCGGGGCGTCGCGGCGCGCGCCCCGGGTACCTCGATCCGCGTCATCGCCCTTGCCTCGCCGCGCCCGTCGCCCGACCCCTCGGGTCCCCTCACCGGCGCGCCGCGAAGGGTACGCAGGCGCGGCGCGGCTCGTCACGACGCGGGCGCGTCAGAGCGCGACGGGTCCCGCGCCTCCGGCCGCACGGACGACGAACGCCGTCGCGTCGCGACCCGTCTCCTTGCGGTACGCGAGCACCGTCTTCGCGGCGACGTCGTCGGCATGGTTCCGCTGGACGAGCGCGACGACACACCCGCCGAACCCCGCACCGGTCAGCCGCGCGCCCACCGCGCCCGTCGCCAGCAGCAGCTCGACGAGCAGGTCGAGCTCGCGGGTGGACACCCGGAAGTCGTCCCGGAGGCTCGTGTGGCTCGCGACCATCAGCGCGCCGACACGCCCGATGTCGCCGCAGCGCAACGCGGACGCGGCGTCGAGCACGCGAGCGTTCTCCGAGACGACGTGGCGGGCGCACGGGTCGTCGCCCACGTCCGCGAGTGTCGCGTCGCGCAGCGCACGCACACCGATCCGCGACGCGGCGCGTTCGCACGAGGCGCGCCGCTGCGCGTACGCGCTGTTCCCGAGCGTCCGCTCGACGCCCGAGTGCACGACGAGCACCGCGTGCGTCTCGGGGAGCGGAACGGGTTCGACGTCGAGCGTGCGGCAGTCGATCAGCAACGCGTGACCGGCCCGTCCGAACAGCGACGCGAGCTGGTCCATCAGGCCACCGGGGACGGCCGTCGCGAGGACCTCGGCTTCGAGCGCGGCGCGTGCGAGGTCTCGGCGGTCGAGATCGAGCTTCCCCGCCGCGCCGGCCGCCATCGTCAGCGCGACGGTGAGCGCCGAGCTGGACGACAGCCCGGCCCCGGGCGGCACCGACGACGCGACGACCGCGTCGAGCCCGACGGGCGCGCGCCCCGCGCGGCCGAGCGTGCGCACGACGCCGGCGACGAAGCGAGCCCAGCCGGGTTCGACCGCGGCGGGGTCGTCGGCCCCGTCCGCCGCGACCGCGGCGACGCCGTCCCGGTCGAGCGACCGGACCGCGACCCGTCCGTCGCCGCGCTCGCGCCACGCGACGACGCACGCACGGTCGATCGCGAGCGGCAGGACGAAGCCCTCGCAGTAGTCGGTGTGGTCGCCGATCAGGTTCACCCGGCCGGGTGCCGCCAGGCATCGCACGCCGGCGCCGGGACCGAGCGTCGCGGCCGCCCGGCGGGCGAGGTCGTCGATCGACGGCATGCGCGGCGAGCCTACGGCAGGACCCGCGCCGTCAACTTCTCGCCCCGATCGCCGATAATGCTCGTCATGAGTCGTTTGCAGCGGTCCCTCGAGATCGCCAAGGCGTCGTGGGCGGTCCTGAAGTCGGACAAGCAGCTCGTGTGGCTGCCCGTCATCTCGTTCCTCGCGACGCTCGCCGTCATGGGCGCGGCCGCCGGCCTGGTCTACGTCGGTGGCAGCAAGGACGTGAACGGTCACTTCCAGCTCGGCCCGATGAGCTACGTCTTCATCGTCGTCGGCTACGTCGCGGTCGCGTTCGTCGGCGTCTACTTCCTCGGCGCGCTCGTCGCCGCGGCCGACGAGGTCCTGCGCGGCGGGCACCCCAGCGTGGGCAACGCGCTCCAGGCCGCGAACCAGCGGCTGCACCGGTTGCTGCCGTGGGCCGTCGTGACCGCGACCGTCACGATCATCCTCAACGCGCTCGAGCGCCAGGGTTGGATCGGACGCGTGGTCGGTTCGATCCTCGGCGTCGCGTGGAACGTGCTGACGTTCCTGACCGTCCCGATCATCATGCTCGAGGACCTCGGTCCGGGGAACGCGCTGAAGCGCTCGAAGGACCTGTTCGTGCGGACGTGGGGCGAGAACCTCGCGCTGCAGTTCGGGCTCGGCGCGTTGGGGTTCGTCGCGATGCTCCCCGCGGTCGCAATCGGCGCCATCGGCGCGGCGACGGGCGTGGGCGCGATCGTCGTCATCACGATCGCGATCGCGATCGCGTGGTTCGCGGTCGCGATGGCGGTCGTCAACGCGCTGAGCGGCATCTTCCGCACCGCGCTGTACCGCTACGCCGCGGACGGCGAGGTTCCCGCACCGTTCCAGGGCACGTCGCTCCCGCAGGCGTTCGCGCCCCGGCGTGACACGGGTACGAGCCGCGGCTTCGGTGGCGGGTTCGGAGGCTTCGGCGGTCCGGGCGGCTTCAGCGGCGGCGGGATGCGCTGAGCGAGCCCGGCCGACGGCCGGGCGGGAGCAGTGGCCCGAGCGACCCGGCAGCGCGCAGCGCTGCCAAGAGCGGGATGCGCTGACCGGCTTGACCACGCCACACCAGTGGCGCTTCATCGAGCGCACAGTCGGTCCAGAACCGACTGGTGCTTCACTGAAGCGTCAGTGATCGAACGCAGGGAAGACCTCGGTCGCGAACTGCTCGATCGCGTCCGGGTCGAAGGGCGCGCGGACCGCGAGGATGACCCACGACGCGCCCGCGTCGTGGTATGCCCCGACCCGGTCGACGATCGCCTGCGTGCTCCCCGTGAGCACGCCCGGACGGACGAACTCGGCCATCGTCGAGAACTGCGCGCGCAGGTCGTCGTCGGTGAACGCGAGGCCCACGTTGACCGACTTCGTCAGCGTCGCGGGGTCCCGTCCCACCCGCTCGCAGTGCGCGTCGAGTACGCGCACCTTGTGCGCGTACGTCTCCGGCGCGACGAACGGGATGTTCCAACCGTCGGCATGACGCGCGACGAGACGCAGCGTCACCTTCTCGCCGCCGCCACCGACCCAGATCGGCAGGCGTGACTGCACGGGCTTCGGCTCGCAGCGCGCGTCACGCAACGTGAAGAACTCACCGTCGAAGCTGGTGGCGTCCTGGGTGAGCAGCCCGCGCACGCACGTCAGTGCTTCATCGAGCTGACGGAGCCGGACGGGCGCGGGCGGGAAGGGCATCCCGTACGCCTCGTACTCCGTCTGGTGCCATCCCGCGCCGAGGCCGAGCGTGACGCGCCCGCCGGCGAGCTGGTCGAGCGTCGCCATCGCGTTCGCGAGGACGGCCGGGTGCCGGTACCCGACCGAATAGACCAGGCTCCCGCACCGCACGTGCCTGGTCGTTGCGGCGAGCGCGGCGTGCGTCGCAATCGCCTCGAGACACACCGCGCTGCCGCTCGCGTCGGCTGCGTAGAAGTGGTCCCACACCGAGATCCAGTCGAAGCCGGCCGACTCCACACGCCGCCAGAGGGCCTGGAGGTCGGCGAGCGTCGTGTTCTGCAGGCCGGCGTGCACGCCGAAGCGGACACGCGGCTCCGCTCGCTCACTCATGAGATTCGCGGCATGACCTCGGAGGCGAGGAGCCGCACGTGATCGAGGTCGCGGATGTCGAGCACCTGGAGGTAGACGGACTCCGCGCCCGCCTCTTCGTAGATGCGGAGCTTGTCGACGACCTCGGCCGGCGTTCCGGCCGCGCCGTTCGCTCGCAGCTCGTCGACGTCGCGGCCGATCGCCGCGGCCCGTCGCGCGATCTCACGGTCGTCGGCGCCGCAGCACACGACCAGCGCGACGGTCGTCCGGAGCGTTCGCGGATCACGACCCTCGCGCTCACACGCCGCGCGCACGCGTTCGACGGCATCGCGGTAGACGTCCAGCGGCGGGAAGGGCAGGTTGAATTCGGAGGCGAACCTCGCCGCGAGGCGCGGCGTCCGTCGCTGCCCGTACCCGCCGACGACGACCGGCGGGTGCGGTTCCTGGACGGGCTTCGGGAGCGCGGGGGAGCTCTCGACGGTGTAGTGCTCGCCCGAGAACGAGAACTTCTCGCCCTTCGGTGTGCGCCACATCCCGGTGACGATCTCGAGCTGCTCCTCGAGCATGTCGAAGCGCTCCGGTGTCGGCGGGAACGGGATGCCGTACGCGCGGTGCTCCTCGTCGAACCAGCCGCTCCCGATCCCGAGCTCGACACGGCCGTCGCTCATCGCGTCGACCTGCGCGACCGTGACCGCCAGCGGTCCCGGGAGCCGGAACGTCACCGGCGACACGAGCGTGCCGAGGCGGATCGTCGTCGTGTCACGCGCGAGGCCTGCGAGCGTCGTCCACGCGTCGGTCGGACCGGGGCCGGGGTCGCCGGGACCCATGCGGAGGTAGTGGTCGGACCGGAAGAACGCGTCGAACCCGAGCTCCTCGGCGAGCGTCGCGAGCGTCAGCAGCTCGTCGTAGGACGCGCCCTGCTGGGGCTCGGTGAAGATCCGCAGGAGCACGGAGGCGCAACCTATCGGTCCGCCACCGACGCCGTACAGTGACCGTGTGCTGCACGTCGAGCGACGCCCCGATCTGCGCGACCCGGTCATGGTCGTCGCGCTCACCGGTTGGGTCGACGCGGGCTTCGCCGGGGCGGGCGCGATCGCGTACCTCGCGGAGCAGATGCAGCAGACGGCACGGCCCTTCGCGCGCCTCGAGCTCGCGGACCTCATGGACCTCCAACAGGTCCGACCGACGGTGCGGCTCGTCGACGGCGTCAGCCGGGCGATCGACTGGCCCGCGATCCAGTTCCTCGCGGGCAGCGCGGGCCGCGACGTCGTCGTGTGCTTCGGTCCCGAGCCGTCCATCCGCTGGCGCGCGGTGACGGAGCAGATCGTCGGGCTCGCGCGCGAGCTGCGCGTCTCGATGGCCGTCATGCTCGGGGGCATCCCCGCACCGGTGTCCCACCGGCGGCCCGTCGGCGTGCTCGCGACCGCGACGCGCCACTCGGTGCTCCAGGAGGTCGGCGAGAGCCGCCCCGACTACGCCGGCCCGACCGGGTTGCAGACGGTCCTGCAGGTCGCGCTGGGTGAGGCCGGCATCCCGGCCGTCGGATTGTGGGCGCAGGTCCCGCACTACGTGGGGACGACCGCGTCACCGGCCGCGGTGCGCGCGTTGCTCGAGCGCGTGCGCGACATCGCCCGCGTCGACGTGGACCTCGCACCGCTCGACCAGCAGGTCGACGGGTACGTCGCGTTGCTCGAGCAGAACCTCTCGGAGCGACCGGACGTCGCCGAGATCGTGCGCCAGCTCGACGCCGCCCAGGCGGACCAGGTGCCCGACGGGGACCAGCTGGTCTCCGAGATCGAGCGCTTCCTGCGCGACGAGCAGTAGCGCGTCTCTGGCGGACGGGCGCCCGCGCTTCGAGCGGTCTGTCCCTTTCGCCGTGCCTGCTCGGCTCTGTGGGGATTCGGGACCGAGGTAACTACGCAAGCGGCCCCCTTCGCTCAATGCATCCGCCGAGCCGCCGATGACTACGGAGCGTCGGGGACGCCCTGGGAAGTCGACGGAAAGGGTCATTGCGCACATGGACACCACCCGGGTCTGCGCGGGGCGGAGAGCTCGCCGCGGCGCGGTGTCGAAGAAGGTCGTGTTGTCGGTCGCGTTGTTGGTGGTTGCGGCGACGGTTGTGGGTGTGGGCGCGTTCGCGTTGTTCACGGATACGCAGTCGGTGTCGCAGTCGATTGGGTCCGGCACGGTGACGTTGGTGCCGGTGAACGTGAACCAGGCGAACAACCGGTTGAGTGTGGGGGCGAGCAACATCGCGGCGGGGGACACGATCCAGCGCGCGGTGGATGTGAAGGACAGCGGGTCGATCGCGTTGTCGGGT
>DASRES010000044.1 GCA_035651955.1 Acidimicrobiia bacterium | reverse complement strand
CGAACGGTGTGCGGCTCCCGGAGCTCGCGCACGACCTCGCCGCCGCCGGGCTGCGGCGCGTGAACATCTCGCTCGACAGCCTGCGCCCCGAGGTGTTCCGCTCGCTCACCCGCCGTGACGAGCTCCCGCGCGTCCTCGCCGGGATCGACGCCGCCCTCGACGCCGGTCTCTGTCCCGTCAAGGTGAACTGCGTCGTGATGCGGGGCGTGAACGACGGCGAGGTCGTCGAGCTGGCCGCGTTCGGTCGCGATCGCGGCGTCGCGATGCGCTTCATCGAGTTCATGCCGCTCGACGCCGACGGCGCGTGGCGGCGCGAGGACGTCGTCCCCGCCACCGAGATCCTCGACCGCATCGACGCCGTGTTCCCGCTCGTTCGGCCCGTGCACGACGTTGGCGACGGCCACCCGGAGCCCGCGGCCGTCTTCCCGTACGCGGACGGGCGCGGCGACGTCGGCGTCATCGCGAGCGTGACCGAGCCGTTCTGCGGCGACTGCGACCGTGTGCGCGTCACCGCCGAGGGCGGGTTCCGCACCTGCCTGTTCGCGCTCGAGGAGCACGACCTCCGTGACGTGCTGCGCAGCGGGCTCGACGGCGACGCGCTCGACGACGCGCTCGCCCGTGCGATCGAGGTCGCGGTCGGCACGAAATGGGCCGGCCACTCGATCGGTCGGGTCGAGTTCGTCCGCCCGAAGCGTTCGATGAGCCAGATCGGCGGCTAGCTCCAGCCCGAAGATGCGGCACTGACTGTCGGAAACCGGACCTCAGTGCCGCATGTCGGACTCGGCGGTCGTCCGGTGTGCCTGTGGGCGGCGCCTACACTTCCTGGTCATGCCGTCGGAGTTCACCCATCTCGACCCGCTCGGTCGCGCCCGTATGGTCGACGTGACGGCGAAGGAGGCGACCCACCGACGGGCGGTCGCCCGGTGCCGGGTGTCGATGGAGCCCGAGACGGCCGAGCGGATCGCGTCGGGACAGATCACCAAGGGTGACGTGCTCGCGGTCGCCCGCGTCGCCGGCATCCAGGCGGCCAAGCAGACGCCGAGCCTGCTGCCGCTGTGCCATCCGCTGCTCGTCGGGTCGGTGTTCGTGAACTTCCGGATCGAGGACAGCCACGTCGAGATCGAGGCCCAGGTCGACACGGTCGACCGGACGGGCGTCGAGATGGAGGCGCTCACCGCGTGCGGGGTCGCGGCGCTCACCGTCTACGACATGTGCAAGTCGATCGACCGCACGATGACGATCGGCGAGCTCGCGCTGTGGGAGAAGACCGGCGGCCGCTCGGGGACGTTCCGCCGCACCCCCGACCTGGGCGACGACTTCGGCCTCTGAGCACGCAGGCTCTGGTCGCGGAACGCGCTGACCAGCGCCTTCGTCGTTCGGTGGCGTGCGGTGCGCGGCGCGTGAATCCGGGCTTGGACTTGACCGTCGCCCCGCATCGCTGGTTAGCGTGTCGGCCGCCTGGTGGATATCCACCCTCTTTCCCCCCACCCCTGTTAGCTTCCGCGAGCACAGAAGGGCGGCCGAGGAGCTTTGGCGATTCCCGTACTCGTGATCCTTGCCGTGCTGTGGGCGGTCGTCCTCGTACCGCCCCTCCTCCGGTCTCGGAACGAGGCTCGGCGCAGCGACTCCGTCGGCGACTTCTCGTATCGCCTGGGTGTCCTGTCGAAGACCGGCGGGCACGCCGTCGTCGCGAACCGTTCCCCGAAGGGCTACGCGCGGGCGGGCATGTCGCGCGCCCAGCGTCGCCGGCGTGACGTCCTCGTCGTGTTGAGCGGGCTGGCCGTGCTGACGCTCGGCGTCGCCGCCGGGACCGGCACGTCGCTCATGTGGGCCGTGCAGATCCTCGCCGACGCGCTGCTCGTCGTGTACGTGCTCGCGATCGTCCGCATGCGCAGCATCGCGATGGAGCGACGGACGAAGGTCGCATACCTTCCGAGCCGCCAGCCCGAGCTCGTGCTGCGGCGGACGGGCTCCTCGTAGCCCGATCGGTCGGGTGTGAGCGCGGCCGGCGACCGCGACGGCGTCGTCGACCGCGCGGACGAGATCAACGCGCTCGGCGAGCGCGCCCGTCGCGTGCTCGACGTGAAGCACCAGGCCCGCGAGACGACGCTCGGCGCGTCACGGCGTGCGATCCAGGCGTGTGCGGCCGCGATCCGCGCCGTGCACCGCGACGAGTTCGACGCCGCACGCGAACGCATCCAGGAGGCCGCCGCGCTGCTGCGCGAGGCCGACGCCGCGGTCGAGGCGCATCCCGACGTGCGGCACGGCGGCTACCTGCACGACGCGAAGAAGGAGTTCGCGGAGGCGAACCTCACGCTCGCGTTCGTGCGCGGCGGCGCGCTGCCGACGGCCGATGACCTCGGCGTGGAGATGCCCGCGTACCTGAACGGGATGGCGGAAGCCGCGAGCGAGCTCCGCCGCCACCTGTTGGACTGCTTGCGCGCCGGTCGCCTCGATCGGGCCGAGGGACTGCTCCGCGTGATGGACGACGTGTACGGGGTGCTCGTCACGATCGACTACCCGGACGCGCTCACCGGTGGGCTGCGCCGCACGACCGACGCGCTCCGCGCGGTGATCGAACGGAGCCGGGGCGACCTCACCACGACGCTCGTCGCGAGCCGCCTGCAGGCGACGATCGACGGCCTCCGCGACCGCACGGACGGGTAGGGCGGTCCCGCAGGACCGCCCGGACCCGGGTGGTAACTTGGCCGTCCTCCGGGGGTGTAGCTCAGTCCGGTAGAGCGCTACGTTCGCAACGTAGAAGTCACGGGTTCAAGTCCCGTCACCTCCACGAGAGCGCAGGCCAGAGGGCCTCTGAAGTGCCGCTGCGGAGCACCACGGCGCGCGGACAACACCGTACGTTTGCTCGTTCGCGTTTTGTACACTCGGCACATGGACGTTGCCGTGAGCGCGTTGCGGGCGAATCTGAGTGACTGGCTCGCACGCGCCCGTCGCGGTGAGGACATCGTGATCACGGACCGCGGCGTGCCGGTGGCACGGCTCACGGGGATCGACGGCAGCGACGCGATCGAGCGGCTGACCGCTGAGGGTCTGATCAGCAGGCCGGCGCGGGCGCAGCGGCCGCGTGCCAGCGCGCGTCGGCGCGTACGAGCGAGCGGGTCGGTGTCGCGGTTGGTGAGCGCGCAGCGTCGTTGAGGTGGCGATCGTGTACTTCGATGCCAGCGCGTTCGTGAAGCTCGTCGTGGACGAGGACGGCAGCGATCTGGCGGCACAGCTGTGGAACGGTTGCGACGCGGCGTTGAGCAGCCGGCTGGCGTATCCGGAGGTGTGCGCGGCGCTCGCTGCCGCGGGACGCAATCGCCAACTCGGTCCGCGCGATCTCCGGTCCGCGCGACGGGCGTGGGACGACTTCTGGGCGGCGACGCGTGTGGTGGAGTTGACGGACACGGTGGCTCGGCGCGCGGGTGGTTTGGCGCGGGCGCACGCGCTGCGGGGCGCAGACGCAGTCCATCTCGCGAGCGCACTGGCTGTCGGCGATCCCGACCTCGTCGTTGCCGTCTGGGATCGACAGCTCGGCGCGGGCGCACACGCCGAGCACCTGCGCACCGCTCCCGGCGAACCGGAGACCTGATCGACGGGCGGCCGGCGGCGGTCCTGCACGCGCGAGGGACCCGGGTGTACGACGACGCCGGCCGCGACTTCCTGCTTCACGTGACGCTGACCGGGGCCGCGCCGCGTGCGAACGGCACCCGAACGCACGTGATGCGGAGGTTGCCGTGTCGCCACGTCGGTGCACACGTCGGGCCGCGCGGCGCGGTGTGCGGGTTCCACGTCAGCACCCACGCGCGGCCCGTCGGCGTGCCCTCGAGCCGCACGGCGTCCGCGTTCGGCATGCCGACGACCGGCACGGTGTGGGCGGCGAAGTGCTCGCGCACGACGACGGCCCACTCGACCTCGATGCCCGTGATCGCGGGGCGGACGACGAGCACGTCACCCGGTCGCGCGACGCGCTCGAGTCGACGGAGGGGCGCGTCCTGTCGCGTGCGCGCGGTGGCGGCGTGGGCGGACGACGTGATGCCCGTGACGAGGAGCGCGGTCGGGATCGTCGCCGCCGCCACGCGCGACACCACGACCGGCCGTCGCGCGCGGAGGAGCCCGTCGCACGCGTACGAGATCGCGAGCACGGGCCCCCACGCGACGACCGTGAACGTGCGGTCGAGCACGACCGGCGCGACGAGTCCGGCGAGCGCACCGAGCGCGGCGGGCAGCGCGAAGCACGCGAGCCAGAGCCGGCCCAGCGTCGCGTCTCGCCGGACGATGACCGCACCGCCGACGATGGTCGCCAGCAGCACGACCGGCCACAGGAAGGGCTCCGAGCTGACGAGACGCGCCATCGCGATCGAGAACGACGGCACGGTCGTGCGGCCGATCCATGTCGAGTGATCGCCGTGCGTCTGGGCGAGGAACGACTGGCCCCAGAGCACGCCCCACCCGGCGCCCGCGACGAGCAGCGCGGCGCGCCATCTCCACGCCGGCGCGTCCGTGCGCAGTCCGGCCACGGCGAGCAGGCCGACCGCGACCAGGATCATCGACACGTGGGTGAGCAGCCCTGCCAACGCGATCACCGCGATCGCGGGCGCGTGCCAGCCGCGCGGCCGGCGCAGCCACGAGTCCGTGATCACCGCGGAGGCCACCCCGATCAGCTCCATCTCGGCATACATGCGCGCGTCGCGTCCGTGGACGACCTCGAACGCGTCGAACGCGAACAGCGCGACGGCGAGCAGCGCGATCCGGCGCCGGTCGTGCAACCACCACGCGAGCAGCGCGAGCGCGGCGATCGAGAAGACCGCGGACGGGAGGCGCAGGAAGAAGTCGCTCACGCCGGCGCGCGCGAGCGGCGAGCGCAGCAGGTAGTCGAGCGGCGGGTGCGAGTCGTGCTGGCGCAGGTAGGCGAACATCGCGTGCACGGGCATCCGGCCCGCCATGGCCGTGAACGTCTCGTCGTAGCTCAGCTGCGACGAGCCGAGGTCCCACAGGCGGAGGAACGCGCCGCCCGCGACGAGCAGCCCGAGCGCGACTGCGTACCACGCTCGCGTCGCGCGTGCGGCTCGTGCCGTTGACCCTCGGAACAGCATTCAGACGTGCAGCATCAGGTCCGCGATGGCCGTGCCGGCGGCGACAGCACCGAGCACGACGGCGATGTCGAGGATCCACTCCAGGGTGCGAAGGATCTTCCCGTCCATGCTGCTCGGTGTACCCACGGCGTGCACGTCCTCACGGGTCAGCGGCCTCTTTCCGCTGTCGGGGACGGCCCGGGTCCGGAATCCGGGACGTCCGGGCGTCGTTGCCGAGCGCGAGGACGACGACAGCGTCCGACGGCGTCGCCGCGTCACGCGAGCAGCGCGCGCAGCGCAAGGACGATCGCGTCGTACGCGCGCGTGCGGAGCGGAGGGTCGTCGAGACGACCGTTGCCGAGCCCGAGCGCGCGTCGGATCTGCAGCTGGTGCACCCACCGCGCTCGAGGTATTCGCGCGCGGCGATCGCCCAGTACGGCGCGACGCGCTCGCCGAACAGCAGCACCGGTTCACCTCGTTCGTCCGGATCGGATCCCGGTCGAGCATCGTCGCTCGCACAGCAATCGGCGCTCCGGGAGCAGGACGTCGACCACGTTGAGCGTGTCCATGACGGGCGGGATGCTACGGGCGCCGGTCCTCGGCGGCGGACAGCACACGCACGAACGTGACGTCGCGGTCGCCCGGCCGTGACTCCTCGCTCCCTGC
>DASRES010000043.1 GCA_035651955.1 Acidimicrobiia bacterium | reverse complement strand
TGGCTGCCGGTCGACCGGGCGGACACGCAGGTGTGCGTCGAGCCCGCGGCCGAGACGACGCCGACGACCATCACGCCCGCAACCGCGGCGCCAGCCAACGGCAGCGGCGCGAGCGTGGAGGGCACGTCCGTCGAGAACGGCGACACCGCGGCGGGCGCGCTGCCGAACACCGGCGCGCACGACACCGTGCCGCTCGCCGCGGTCGGTGGCGCGTGCATCGCGGTCGGCCTCGCGACGATCGTGGTGTCACGGCGGCGCCGGCTCGCGTCGGAATGAGGATGCGTCCTCGGGTCGCGGCGCTGCGCGTCGCGGCGGGCCTCGTGCTCGCGCTCGGCGCGCTCGCGACGTCCGCACCCGGAGCCGGTGCAGCAGGGACGAACCACGCGCTCGTCATCGTCGAGGCGAACGGGTCCGTCGTGCAGCGCGTCGTCACGTTCACGTCCGACTCGATCACCGGACTGTCCGCGTTGCAACAAGCCGGGTTCGGCACCGTCGTGCGCGGGTACGGCGGCATGGGCGCCGCGGTCTGCGCGGTCACCATGCCGACCACCGGCCAGACGATCGGGTGTCCGAGCGACAACTCGTGCCTCACGTGCGCGGGCTCGACGTTCTGGGCCTACTTCGAGGCGCCCGCCGGTACGTCGTCGTTCCAGCAGTCGCGGGCCGGCGCGAGCAGCACGCACGTCCGCGACGGCGACGTCGAGGGCTGGCGGTGGGGGACCGGCGACCCGCCGCCGTACACCTCGGTCGCGTCCGTCGTGGGGCCACCGCCCACTCCCGCGGCCCCCGCCCCTGCATCGCCAGGTGGGACGCACCCCGGCCCGCAATCGCCGGGAGCGTCGGGGCGGGCCGCATCGGCGGGCCCGGGCGCTCCCGCGGGACCGTCGCCACCGTCGACCCTTCCGGCGGTGACGCCCACCACGGCCATCCGCTCGCCGTCGACGGCGACCCCGAACGTGTCCGTCGACGCGCGGCGGACCTCGCGCCGCGCGGCGAAGGCGCCGGGGGGTGGCGGGTCGGGGGGCGGGTCGACGATCGGGTACGTGGTGTTCGGTGTCGTCGCCGCCGCGCTCGGGACCGCGATCGTCCTCGCCCGACGGGCGCGCCGCGCCTGACGACGCGATCGTTCCGCTCGCCGGGTCCCTCCCTACCATGTGACGCCGATGCCCGTCCTCGGCGCGATCACGCAGCAGAACGTGAACGTCCTCGTCGCGTTCGGCGGCGGGATCATCTCGTTCGCGTCGCCGTGCGTGCTGCCGGTCGTCCCGCTCTATCTCTCGCTCGTCACCGGCCTGTCGGTCGGTGAGCTGCGCGAGGGCGACCGCCGCAACCTCGGTCGTGTCGCGCTGAACACCGCGCTGTTCGTGCTCGGCTTCGGCGTGATCTTCGTGCTGCTCGGGCTCGTGTTCACGACGGCCGGGCACGCGCTGTTCGTCAACCAGGACACGCTCACGCGCGTCGGCGGCGCGCTCGTCATCCTCATGGCCCTGTACCTCGCGGGGACGCAGCTCGTGCAGGCGCCCGCCTTCTACCGAGAGGTGCGGTTCCATCCGCATCTCGAGCGCTTCGGTCCGGTCGCCGCCCCGGTCGCGGGCGCGGCGTTCGGGCTCGGATGGACGCCGTGCATCGGCCCGGTCCTCGGCGCGGTGCTCGGTGTCGCCGCGACCCGCGACACGACGCGCGCCGCCTCCCTGCTCGTCGCGTACACGCTCGGACTCGGCGTGCCGTTCCTCGTCGTCGGGCTCGGACTCGGCCGCCTCACGCGACCGCTCGACTGGGTGAAGCGTCACTCGCGCGCGATCACGCTCGTGTCGGCCGCGGTGCTCGTCGCGTTTGGCGTGCTGCTCGTGTTCAACCGCTACGAGCTCCTGACCGCCCGTCTGCAGGACGCGCTCACCGCCATCGGCTTGAAGCGCCTGGTGACGCTGGGCTGACCGGCGTAAGTCGCCATTCCATCGGGTACCACCGCGTGTGTGGAGTGGTGGTGGATCGCGATCGTCGTCGTGCTCCTGCTCATCGCGTCGTTCGTCACCGCGGTGGGCGTGCAACGACGGCGCCGCGCCGGTGGTGTGATCGCGGCGCGTCCCGGACGAACCCGGCGGCGACGATGACGGCGCTCATGCGCGCGTCCGACGTGCGCGGCCTGCCCGTCGTGACCATCACGGGTGGCGAGGACGTCGCCGAGATCCGCGACGTCGTCTACCACGGCGAGCGGGGCGACGTCCTCGGGTTCACGTTGAACAAGCGCGGCGGGCTGCTGCGCGGTCGTCTGCGCGAGGTGCTGCTCGCGGAGGACGTCGGCGCGATCGGACGTGACGCCGTGATGATCGAGGACGAGGAGTCGTGCCTCGTCGCACCGCGCGACGCGCCCGCCGCGGTCGCGCGCCCGGAGGAGGATCGCAACGTGCTCGGGAACGCGGTCGTGACCGATGCCGGTGTGCGGCTCGGCACGGTCACCGATCTCGTGCTGCGGGTCGGCGGTCACGGCGAGGTCGTCGGCTACGAGGTGCGGCGCGAGGGGTCGAAGGACACGTGGTTCGTGCCCCGTCCCGCGCAGCTCGCGGTGTCGGGCACGGCGTTGATGGTGCCGAACGACATCGAGCGGTACGCGCGTCAGGATCTTTCGGGGTTCGCGAACGCGCTCGACGACTATGGCGGGACGAGCGCACGATGACGCGCTTCGCGGACGTGACCGGCAAGCCTGTGCTCAGCCGTGACAGCGCGGAGCAGCTCGGACACGTGGGCGGCATCGCGATCGCGCTCGATCCACCGAGGGTCACGTCGCTCGTCGTCAAGGTCGGTCGGAAGACGGGCGTGGTGTCGCGCGCCGACGTCACGAGCTTCGGGCCCGACGCCGTGATCGTCGGCTCCGACGGTGCCTGGCACGAGCCGGCGACGGACGACGACGAGCGCGCCGTCAGCGGCCGCGGCGTGCCCGTCGGCAAGCGCGTCCTCACCGAAGGCGGCGACGAGCTCGGCGCGGTGGCCGACGGCGAGTTCGACCCCCACGACGGCGCGCTCGTCGCCCTGTTCGCACAGGACCGTCCCCTCGACGCGCGCCGCCTGCTCGGTCTCGGGTCCTACGCGCTCGTCGTCTCGAGCGAAGGGCTGCGGCACTGAGTCCCGGAAACCGGAACTGAGCACCGCCTCTCGGGAGTCCGTGACGACCCGCGCGGCCGCCGACCGGCTACGCTGCCGAGCGGCGCCGACACGGGGCGCTTCGAGTTCCACCTGGCACCACCGCTGGTTGGAGCAATGATCAGCCGAGTGAGCGTGCCGGTGCGGAACAGCGACCCCCGAGTCCCCGGATCTTCCCCCGTTGCGCTGATGCGCGCTGTCCATCCACGTCGCGTTCGCGCGTGGACCTCTCCGTCGTGCCGAGCCCGGCCGAGGGAACACACCAATGCACAAGGAGCAACACCATGGCAACAGGCACCGTGAAGTGGTTCAACGCGGAGAAGGGCTACGGCTTCATCTCCCGTGAGGGCGGCGACGACGTGTTCGTGCACTTCTCGGCGATCCAGGGCACGGGGTACCGCACGCTGGAGGAGGGTCAGCGCGTCGAGTTCGACGTCGCGCCCGGCCGCAAGGGTGAAGAGGCTCAGAACGTCCGCGCGGTCTGAGGACGCGCTCCGACCGGACTTCCAGGCCTGCGGCCGCCGGTGCTAGCGTGACCGGCACGCCGCGGGGTGGAGCAGTCTGGTAGCTCGTCGGGCTCATAACCCGAAGGTCGCGGGTTCAAATCCCGCCCCCGCCACCAACCAACAGAACCGCAGAGGGCCGGTGCACGCGCACCGGCCCTCTGCGTTACCGGCCGGACGTCAAGAGCGCGGGGCGTGGCGACTCGCGGCGGCGACCGGATTCCGTGTCGGTTCGGCGATCCGCTTCAGCGTGTTGCGATCGACGTGATCGACCAGACCGTCGCGGCCCTCGACCCGCATCCGCGTGTGCTCCTCGTACGACCACGTGCCGTCGCCGTGCACGGTGACATGCACGCGGACGCTGACGGTCTCGAAGGCGCGGTGGAGGAAGGCATTCGAGAGGATGCCGTACTGCTCGGAGCCGGCTGCTGCGCTGACCTCGAACTCGGTGGCGTCGGGTTCGACCGTGCCCGCCGCGAGGACGACCTGACCGCGCGGGATCGCGATCGTGTGGACGATGGTGCGGGCCGCGGGTTCCCAGAGCCAGTAGCCGACCTGGTCGTGGAACGTCTCGACCTCGCCGGGCTTCACAATGTGGGTGTGATAGCGCAGGCCGTAGAAGAGCTGCGGTCCGTTCGTCTGCGGGTCGATCGGTTGTAGCTCGTACCGCTCGACGAAGACATTGTGCTCGTCGTGGTCGATCACCGGCCCGGTGACGTCCGACCCGGGACCGACCGGATGCACGTCCGCCCCGTCCGCACTCGTCCAGATCCCGGCCATCGGCCGAAGGGGACCGAGGTTGGCGAGCGTGTCGTCGCTGCCGTCGGCCTCGGTGTAGATGTCGGATCCGTAGTCGTGCAGGCGCGGCGCATCGTTCACCGGGCGAGGATAACCAGACTGGCTCGGGTCGACCGCGGCGCCGACAGCACGTCACCGGACACCGACCATGTGTGGCTCTCGGGAGAGAAGAGCTGATGAAGATCCTGACTCGCATGTGCACGAGCCTGGACGGTCACGGCACGACCGCGGATGGTTTGCCGGTGCAGCTCGCGTTCCCCGGTTGGGATGCCGGCGCCCTCGGGTTCTACGAACTCCAGGCTTCTTGTGACGCGGTGCTCATGGGCCGGACGACGTTCGAGCCCGCGCTCGCGGCACCGTTCTGGCCGTGGGGAGACCTTGCGGTGTACGTGCTGGGGCGCCGCGTCCCGGATGGGAGCCCGGAGCACGTCGTCGTCGACGGCGATCCGGCGCGCCTCCTGGAGCGCGTACGCGGGGAGAACCGCGGCGGCGACGTCCACCTGGTCGGCGGCCCGAAGACGATCGAGACGTATCGCGCGCTCGGAGCGCTGGACGAGCTCCGGCTCATGGTCCTGCCCATCCTGACGGGGACGGGTCGCGCGCTGACGCCCGATGTCCGCCCGGACGTGTCGCTCACGTTCATGGAGGAGCGCGGTTGGCCGAAGGGCGTCGTCGAGCTCGTGTACCGCGTCGACGCGGACGGGAAGCGCCGCTGACAGCCGGGGACGACATCGCGTCGTCGGGCGTCACCAGGGTGAGCGGACGAGTGCCTGGATCCCGACCGCGGTCGCGACCTGGAGCAGCAGCAGCGCGTGAGTCGTGCGCCCGCGCCGCGTGGGCGGCAGCGCCGCGGTCGCGACGAGGACCCAGGGCGCGAACGGCAGCCAGATGCGCTCGACTTCGCCTTTCGACATGCCACTGACGTCAGCGAGCGCGACGGCGAGCAACGCCGCGCTCGTGACGATCGCGATCCCGCGCTGGCGCAACGACGCGAGCCCGGCCGCGGCCGCGGGGCCGACGACGAGCGCGAACGCGGCGATGTCTGCGACGAGGAAGTAGCTGTACGGGCGTCGGCGCGCGACGCCCGCGGCGTACGCGTGTCGGGTGACGCGCCAACCGTCGACCCACCAGAACTTTGCGGCGGCGAACCCGAGGAACACCGGAGCCGCACCGAGTACAGCGAGCACGAGTGGCCGTACACGCCGCCGCCACGCGCTGACCGCAACGGGAACGACCGCGAGGAGGACGAGTCCGTAGGACAGGAACGCGGTGATCCCGAACAGCACGCCGCCGGTGACGGCGAGGACGTCGCCGCGACGATCGTGACGGCCCGTGGCGAGCACGACGAGCGCGACGGCCCATGCCGCGACGCCGCTGAACAGCGCGTCGGCACTCGTGGCGACCCAGATCGCGCCGGGAAACAGCACGAAAAACGGCGCGGCGGCGCGCGCGGCGGGGCGTCCCGAGACGTCGGCCACCGCGAGGAGCACCGCCGGGATCGCGGCGACACCGACGAGCACGTACAGCGTCGCGACGGTGGCCGTGTTCGAGACGCCGAGCGGCCGCAGTGCCCAGAGCAGGAGCGGCAAGCCGGGTGGGTGCCCGCGTGTGTGGATGTTGAACGACGACGGGTGCGCGAGCAGGTCGTGGAGGAACCGGCCCGGGCTCGTGATAGCAGCCGCGGTCGCCGCGTACTCCGTGTGGACGGGTGTCGTCAGCGCGGACCATCCGTCGACCGCGTTGATCGCGATCGTCCAGCCGGCCGCGATCGCGGGTGTCGCGACGAGCAGGACGCGCCAACGGAGACGCTCGAGCGCGCCGGGGAGCGTCCACGCGCAGACGACGCCGAGCGCGGTCACCGCGCCGAGCGCGGGATCCGGTCGCCAGGCGACTGCGCCGGTCAGGGGCGGCGCGCCGATCTGCATGTGGACGTGTGCGTGCAGGAGCACGGCGCCCCACGACGACGCGACCGCGATCAGCGCCGTCCACGCGCCGAGCGCGACGACCGTCCGTGCCTCGGACGGGCACGCGTTCTCCTCGACGGTGACCGGAACCACGTCGTGGGTGGTCGCGATCACCGCTCCACGCCCGTCGGGCGTCGAGATCGCCGCGCCGCGACGACGTTGAACGCGGCCCACAACGCGCAGACACACCACACGCCGGTGACCACCGAGACGATCGCGACGCCGTAGTCGAGTGGCGCGAGCGACGGGTTGTCGGTGATCCGTCCGTATCCGCGCAGCGGGATCCATGCGATTGCGACCGTGAGCGCGGTGCCGACGAGGCTCGCGCGCAGTGGCCAGCGCAACGGCGCCGGGAGCCGCCCGACGAGCCAGCCGATGGTAAGCACGAGCGGCACGAACACCGCGTCGTGGAGCACGTCGGCACCCACGAGCCAGGTGAGCGCCTGCGAGGGCCGCGTCGCGTCGGCGTGCGCGAGCAGGCCTGCGAACCCGTAGGCCATCACGGCGAGACCGGCGCCGAGCCCGACCCAGAAGGCGCGACCGCGTGGCGCGCCGCGCGCGCTCATCGGACGACCAAGCGTGTGACCCACTTCGTCTGCATCACACCGGGCCGGTCGGGCCCGATGAGCCGCAGCGGATAGCCGTGGTCGAGGTGCAGCGGCTCGCCGTTCACGTGCGTCGCGAGGAGCGTGTCGGGATCGCGCGCTTGCACGTGGTTCAACTCCGACGACCGGTAGCTGCGCCGTTGCTGCAGCGATTCCACGAGCACGGTGGCACCTCGGCGCGCGCCCGCGATGTCGAGCAGGTCGCGGACGCGCACGCCGGTCCAGCGCTGGGAGGTGCTCCAGCCGTCGACACACGCGATCGGCAGCGTCGCGTCGGCGCGCGGGAGACGGGCGATGTCGTCGAGCGTGAGCGTCAGGTGCCGTCGAACGTTGCCTTCGACCCGGAGTCGGAAGGCCGGGTCGCGCGCGCTCGTCGTCACGCCCGCCGCGATCGCGCTGCGGTTGACGGGGAATCCCTGCGGGCCCGTGTCGGGACGGCGGGGCGCCAGCAACGCGAGCTTGCGCAGGGGCGAGACCGTCTCGCCGACGGTCGCCAGTGTCACCAGCGCCACCGCGCCGCCGAGCGTCGCGAGGAACACGCGACGGTCCAGGGTCGCGGCGTCCCCGGACGTGCGTACCTGGGGCCGCAGCGCGTGCCAGGTGGTCGTCCACCTCGCGCCCGCGTGAACGATCAGCGCGCCGATCGTGATCCACGCGGTCCAGTAGTGCGTGACGACGAAGTTGAACCGCCAGGGGTACCAGCCGTTGATGTTCGCCAGGCCGGTGAACAGCAGGAGGAGTGAGCCACCGATCAACGGCAGCAGGCTGACGCGTTCGACGGCGTGCGCGACGTCCTCGAACGCGGGCCATCGCAGCAGGTTCGGGAAGACGGTCCAGAGCTTGGCGAGCAGGAGCGGGATGGTCGCGATGCCGGTCGCGACGTGGAGTCCCTGGGTGACGCGATACAAGCCGGCTGGGCGGGCGGGCAGCACGAACCACGACGGCGGGTGCTGGGCCCAATGCGAGTAGAGCCCGGTCGCGAAGCAGACCGTGAACGACACGCCCAGCGCGAGGCCGAGCAGCGCGGCGGCGCGTTCTTCGTGCAATGGGCTCGTGAAGCGGCGCTGCAGACGCTCGGCGCGACCGGCGACGTCGTACCTCATGCCGCGCGCTCCTCGCGTCGCAGCATCCCGAACCATCGCCGCCCGTCCCGCCACACGCGTGCCGGCGTGAAGCCGGACGAGCGCGCGAGCGCCGCGATGTCGTCGATCGTGACGATGGCGAGCGAGAACCACGGCCCGGCGACGGCTTCGACCTCGAAGTGCACGAGCCGCGCCGCGTGTCGCGCAGACGGCGGGTCGAGCTCGACGATCACGGTCCCGCCCGGTCGCAACAGGTCGCGCACGCGGCGGAGCAGCACGCCGGGCTGTCCGCCGATGCCGACGTTGCCGTCGAGCAGCAGCACGCTCGCCCACCGGCCGGCCGCGGGGATCCGGTCGAACACCGAGCGGTTCATGACGCACGCACCGCGGCCACGCGCGACGTCGAGCGCGCTCGCGGTGATGTCGATGCCGAGCGCGGGTACGCCGCGTTCGGCGAGTGCGGCGACGTGACGGCCGGGCCCGCACCCGACGTCGAGCACCGGTCCGCCGCGCACGAGGTCGAGCACGCGCAGGTCGATCGTCTCGATCGGGCCGAACCACCGCTCGACCGGGAGGGCGACGAGCCGGCCCCGGACGTCACGGAGCTGAACCCCCGCGCGCACGGTGCTCATGTCACCCATTGACCGGCGATGGACGCGAGGGTCGACGCGAACCGCGACCCCGGGATCTCGCCGGCGACGGCGAGCGCGTCGTCGAAGACGTCGACGTCGCGCAGGCGCGGCACCAGCTCGACCACGAGCCCGAGCTCGCGGAGACGCGCGAGCTGCACGTCGCCGGTGCTCGCAGTGCTCATCGGGACGCCGGCGAAGACGCGTGCATCGGGCTCTCGCAGACCGATGCACCAGTAGCCGCCGTCGCACGCGAGACCGAGGACCGCGTCGCGGCCCGGTCGCGCGAGCGATGCCGCGGCCGCGCCCAGCAGCGACGGTGTGAGCTGGGGCGTGTCCATGCCGACGAGCACCGCCGGGCCGCGGACCGCGGCGAACGCGGCGCCGAGCCGCTCCCCGAGGCCGTGGCCTTCCTGGGGCACGACCGTGAACCCGGGCGGCACCCACCGTCCCGGGCGGCCGTCGAGCACGAGGAAGCGACGGCGCGCATCCGTTGCGGCGACGGTCGCGAGCGTGTCCGCGAGTGCCGCCGCCGCGAGGGCCGCGGCGTCGCCCGGCGTGCACGGTGGACAGAGCCTCGTCTTGACCCGGCCCGGACACGGCGCCTTCGCGAGCACGACGAGTGCGACGTCGCGCGCGTTCACCGCGCTCGCTCCGTCGGCCGGTCGTCACATGCCGCCAGGACGCGCGCCATGTCGCGTGTGGCGCGGACCGTTCCCCGGATGGTGCCGGTCACCTTCGAGTGCCCGATCCGCGCGGCGTACGTCACGGGGATCTCGCGCACGCGCCATCCCGCGATCGCCGCGCGCAACACCATCTCCAGCGGCCACCCGAACCGGCGGTCCTGCACGCCCAGCGCGAGCAGCGCTTCTCGACGCGCCGCGCGCATCGGCCCGAGGTCGGTGACGCGTGTGCCCGTCCGACGGCGCACCTCCACGGCAAGGAGCGCGTTCGCGACCCGGCCATGGAGCGGCAGGTCTCGTGACCGTCGCCGCGTCCCGAGAACCAGATCGGCTTCGCCGTCGGCGACGGGCTCGGCGACGAGCGGCAACTCGCGCGCGTCGAGCGATCCGTCGCAGTCCATGAAGCAGACGACGTCCGCGCGCGCGTGGAGCAGTCCGGTCATGCATGCGGCACCGAAGCCGCGTCGCCGCTCCACGACGACGCGCGCGCCGAGCGTGCGTGCGACGTCCGCCGACCCGTCGCGGGAACCGTTGTCGACGACGATGGGTTCGTAGCCCGCGGGAACGCGTGCCAACACGGACGGCAACGCACGCACTTCGTCGAGCACGGGCAGCACGACATCGGGCATGCCGGCAACCAACCACATGCCGGCATCGCCGGTACCGGCTTCCTGCTTACGATTCTCGAAACTCGGCGGGATCGCCCGCGGGCCCGAGCCGAACCGCCGTACAGTCGCCCCGTGGAGCCCGCGACGGAGCTCGACGACGGCGCGCCGCGCCCACGTGTCCTCGTGGTCGAGGACGACAGGAACGTCGCCGACGTCGTCGTCCGCTACCTCGAACGCGAGGGGTTCGACGTGGTCGGCGTCGGCGACGGGTACGAGGCACTCACGCGCGCCGAGGCCGAGCCGCCCGACATCGTCGTCCTCGACCTCATGCTTCCCGGCCTGGACGGCCTCGAGGTGTGCCGGCGGCTCCGCGCCTCCACCCCGGTCCCCGTGATCATGCTCACCGCGCGCGGCGAGGAGGACGACCGGATCGCGGGCTTCGAGGTCGGCGCGGACGACTACGTGAGCAAGCCGTTCTCACCCCGCGAGCTCACCGCACGCGTCAAGGCCGTCCTTCGTCGCGCGAGCAGCCCGACGATCCGGGCGGTGGAGAGCGGGTCGATCGTCGCCGGTGATCTCGTCGTCGACCCTGCCGCGCACGAGGCGCGGCGAGGCGGCGAGCTCGTTGCGCTGACGGCGAGGGAGTTCGACCTGTTGTGCTTCCTCGCGCAGCGTCCGCGCCGGGTGTTCCGGCGCGAGGAGCTGCTCGAGCGGGTGTGGGGATACACCTACGGCGACACGTCGACCGTCACGGTGCACATCCGCCGCCTCCGCGAGAAGCTCGAGGACGACCCGTCGGCGCCGACGCGGATCACGACCGTGTGGGGCGTCGGGTACAGGTTCGACCCGTGACGCACAGGCACGTGACGCGCGGGCACGCGGTTCGCACGCGTCCGCTCGCGGCCGTCGTCGCCGTGGGCGGGGCGCTGACGTTCGTCGTCGGCGCGCTGACCGCGATGTCGGCGCGTGACGCGGTGGAGCTCGTCGCGATCGCCGCGGGCACCGCGCTGGCCGCGGGACTCGTCGGCGCGCTGTTGCTGTCACTGTTGCGCGTCCGTTCCGTCGGTGCGCAGGTGATCGCGATCGCGGTCGTCACGGTGGTGACCGTCGGCGTAGGCGCGTGGGTTGCCGCGCGCGCCATGTTCATCTCCGACCACGACCTCTCGATGCTGATCGTCGTCCTCGTACCTGCGGGGACGATGGCCGTCGCCGCCTCGATCGTGCTCGGCGGGCGCGTCGTCGACGCGTCGACGTCGCTCGCGGACGTCGCGCGCCGGATCGGTGACGGTGACGGCGTGACGGTGCACGACCGCGCGGTGGCGCCGACCGAGCTCGCTCGGTTGCACGACGAGCTCGCGAGCATGTCGGCGCGGCTCGACGAGGCGCGTGCACGCGAACGTGCCATCGACGCGTCACGGCGCGAGCTCGTCGCCTGGGTCTCGCACGACCTGCGGACACCTCTCGCCGGGATCCGGGCGATGGTCGAGGCACTGGAGGACGGCGTCGTCGACGACCCCGACACCGTCGCGAAGTACCACGCGCGCGTGCGCGAGGAGGCCGACCGGCTCGCGGGGCTCGTCGACGACCTCTTCGAGCTGAGCCGCAGCCAGGCCGGCGTCCTGCGGTTGGAGATGGAGCGGGTGTCGCTCGCCGACGTCGTGTCGGACGCGCTCGCCGGTGCCGCGCCGATCGCCGACGCGCGCGGCGTCCGCCTCCACGGTGTGATGCGCGAAGCCGTTCCCGAACTGCGCGCGTCCGCACCCGAGCTCCTGCGCGCGCTTCGCAACATCCTCGAGAACGCGATCCGGCACACGCCGAGCGACGGAACGGTCGTCGTGGAGGCGGGCGTCGACGCCGGGCAGGCCTTTGTGGCCGTGATCGACCACGGCGGCGGCATCCCGGAAGGGGACCTCCCCCGTGTGTTCGACGTCGCCTTCCGCGTGGATCCCGCGCGGCAGGGCCCGGGTGCCGGGCTCGGCCTCGCAATTGCGCGCGGTCTCGTCGAAGCCCACCAGGGCGACGTCAGCGTGCGCAACGAGAATGGCGGCTGCCGCTTCACCGTCCGTCTCCCCATGGACCCGGTCGCGTGAGGGTGCTCGTCACCGGTGCCGCGGGGTTCATCGGATCGTGCGTCGTCGACTCGCTGCTCGACGCCGGTCACGAGGTCGTCGGTGTCGACGCGCTCCATCCGCTCGCGCACCGGGACACTCCGAGCTACCTCAACACACGCGCCGAGTACGTCTGGGGCGATCTCGCCGATCCCGACGTCGTGCGCAGAGCTGTGAAGGGCGTCGACGCGGTGTCGCACCAGGCGTCGATGGTCGGGCTCGGCGTGGACTTCTCCGATGCCGTCGACTACGTGACGAACAACGTCGTTGCCACCGCGAGCCTGCTCGCCGCACTGCACGACCGACGGTTCGACGGGCGCGTCGTCCTCGCCGGCAGCATGGTCGTCTACGGCGAGGGCCGGTATCGCTGTCCGAGGCACGGCGTGGTCCGCGTGGACGCGCGTCCGCGTTCCCGTCTCGACCGCGCGTGCTGGGAGCCTCCGTGCCCGGCGTGCGGTCGGGTGCTCGTCCCCGAGCCCATCGGCGAGGACGCGCCCGCGGATCCACGCAACGTGTACGCAGCGACGAAGCTGCACCAGGAGCACCTCGTCACCACGTTCGGTCGCGAGCACGCGACGCCGACGATCGTCCTGCGCTACCACAACGTGTACGGACCGCGCATGCCCCGCAGGACACCGTACGCAGGCGTCGCGAGCATCTTCCGGAGCGCGTTGGAGGACGGCCGCGCGCCGCGGGTCCTGGAGGACGGGCACCAGCGTCGCGACTTCGTCCACGTGTCGGACGTCGCACGCGCGAACCTGCTCGCCATCGAGGCTGATCCGGAGATCTCCGTGACGTGCAACGTCGCGAGCGGTCGGCCGATCACGGTCCTGGAGATGGCGTCGACGCTCGCCAGCGCATTCGACGGCGCGCCGGCGCCCGAGGTCGTCGGCGGGTACCGGCTCGGCGATGTGCGCCACGTGTTCGCGTCCGTCGAGCGCGCACGTCGCGTGCTCGGGTTCTCGGCGGCGGTTCCGCCCGAGCAGGGCCTGGTCGAGTTCGCGACCGCACCGCTGCGCACCTAGCTGGACGGCTACGCGATCGTTGCGGCCTACCAGCCGCGTCCGACCGACCTGGGCGACCGATGAGCAATCGCGGCGTCGCCCGTCTGAACGCGGTCCGCTACCTCTGTGCGACTGCAGCAAGGGAGAGCAACCGTGCGACCGCTCCGATACTCGATCAACGTCACGCTCGACGGCTGCTGCGATCACCGGGAGGGGATCCCGGACGAAGAGCTGCATCGCCATTTTGCCGATGAGCTGGAACGAGCCGATGCCCTGCTCTTCGGTCGGGTGACCTACGAGATGATGGAGGAGGCGTGGCGGCAGCCGGCGACGGGAACGTGGCCCGACTGGATGGCCGATTGGATGATTCCGTTCGCCCGGACGATCGACAGGGCGAAGAAGTACGTCGTGTCGAGCACCCTGGACCAGGTCGACTGGAACGCGCAGCTCGTGCGCGGTGACCTGGAGACAGCCGTTCGGCAGCTGAAGCGGGAGCCCGGCGAGGGTCTGTACGTGGGAGGCGTGACCCTTCCGTTGGCCTTGGCGGATCTGCGCCTGATCGACGAGTACGAGTTCGTCGTGCAGCCCATCGTGGCGGGCCACGGGCCGACGTTGTTCGCCGGCCTGCGCGAGCGACTCGAACTGAGGCTCGTGGGGCGCAAGGAGTTCCGGTCGGGGGCGGTCGCGCTGCGTTACCAGCCCGGCCGAGTCGCGACTTGAACGTGCTGCGCTCAGGTGCTGCTCAGCTCGTCACATCGCGCGCGGGCACCGACACGATCGCGCAGCGGCAGCCACCACGCCGCTGAACGACTTCGTTCAGCGCCGCGATTCGGTCGACAGCCGCGTGGTCGAGGCCGGGTACGCCGGTGAGTTGGAACCCGAGCAGCGTGTTGTCGAGGTCGTCGGCAAGGGCCGGGCGACCAGCACGCGTGAGCTCGGCACGGATCTCCTGCTGCAGACGTGACAGTTCGGCTTCTTCCGCGGCGGGCAGCGGCGACGTCGTCGCGATCAGCCGCGCGCCTGGCTCGGTGAGATAGGGAAGCACGAACGAGCCCTGTTCGGTGACGTACCACACGAACGTCGCCTGCGACGCCTTCGCGGCGCGTTGCGCACCAAATGCCCGCGCAAGGTCCGGGTTGACGCGAACGTCGACACCGTCGCGGGCGAGGGCATTCACGACGCCGTCGAACAGGCTGGCGTCACTGGTGCCGACGAAGCGAACGAGTACCACGCCGTGCGGTGGATGACGTTCGACCTGCCGCATCACTTGGCGCAGTGCGGGTTCGCGTGCATCGAGGAGTGTGGAGCCGGCCGATGGCACCGCTGCGGCGAGAGTGACGGATGCCGCGGCAACGAGGGCGACCGCGCTCGACGCGGCCATCCAACGAACCAGCCGCGGGACGAGCGGTGCGGCGAGTCGCGCGACCGACCAGACGGACGCCACCACGATGAATGCTGCGACGGGAATGCGCCAGTAGAAGACGTACCCACGTGCCTGGTCGGCACGCGCGATCGACACGATCGTCAACACGAACAGCAGTGCCGCGAGCACGACCATTCGGGCGTCAGAGGTCGATCGTGTCCGGCGCGCTGCGAGCCACCCGACGATCAAGAGCGCGCACGGCACGAGGAGCCAACCCAACGAGGCGGGCTCGGAGAAGCCGGTGAACACCTGAAGGTGCTCGTGGCCGTGCAACCACGGCGGAACCGGGCGGAACTCTGCCGCCATGAGCCCAGCGGCCTTCGTCAAACCGAGATGCGGCGTGCTGCCGCGCGTGTAGTAGCGCACGATCTTGCCGAGGTTGCCCGGGGGGCGTACGAAGACGTCGACCACGGGCGGGATCCAGCTTGCGATCCACACCGCGGCCGAGATCGCAACTGTCGACTGCCAGCGCGTCGGTGGACGGCCTGCTCGGCGGGTGTCGACGACGACCATCGCGAGCGCCCACAGCGTCGCGACGACGACCATGCCGGTGTAGGCCACGTGCGTCTGGACCAGGAACGTTCCGACGATCGACAGGCTGATCAGTTGCCGGAACGAACCGGTCGCGACGAGCAGCGCAAGGAACACGAACAGCAAGAACGAGATGAGCGCGACATGCGGGTTCCACGTCTGCCGGAAGAACCAGCCCGCCAAGGCGAAGTACGTGAGTCCCGTCACCGTCGCGGCCGCGAGCAGCATCCGCAGATCGCGCCGAGCGGTCGCGACGACGAGCCACATGAGCGCGACGCCCTCGAGCACCGCGCCCGCGATGCGGGTGGCCCAGGGCGCGTGGCCAGCGAGTGCGGACAGCACGCCCATCGGCCAGAACATCAACGGGCCGGGATGGTTGAAGTATCGGCTGTAGAACCCGGTGAGCGGCGTGTGCACGCTGAACACGTCCCGCAGTCGCAGATCGAGTACGGCAAAGTCGTCGACCGGGTGCCACGGTCTGCCGGCCAGCGCAGCAACCGCGACGATTGGCGGCAGCAGGAGCAGCACGCCGACGAGCGCGGCTACGGGTGCACGGACGCGTCCAGTCGTCACCGCCCTGCGCGCGGGCGGGCCCGGAGGTGTCGGGTGCGCCTCGACTGTCGCGTCGGTGCCGACGCTCACGGCAACGGTCCTCCGGTGCCGTCGAACGGCTCAGCGAGTCGGGCGATCATGCCATGGCGCTCGCCACAGCGCTCGGCCGCGCGCGCCGCGCCTCGTTGCGCCGGGCTCACCGCGCGCACGACTCGTCGCGCCGCGCCCCAACCGTCTGAGTGCTGCGCTCAGCTGCCGGACAGCGAGTACGCGTAGAGGTTCCCGTCGCTGCCTCCGACGTACACGCGGCCGTTGGCGACGATCGGCGACACGTCCGCGCTGCCGCTGCCGGGGCCGGCGGAGAAGAAGAGTCTCGTCCCGGTGCCCGCGTCGTCCGCCGCGAGCCCAACCCGCGGCGGTTGGCTGGTCCCGTACGCCGTCGTGTACACGACGCCGTTCGCGACCGCCGGTGAGTTGAACGCGCTCGCGGCTGTGTGCCACTTCTCGGTTCCGGTCGCCGCGTCCAAGGCGTACAGCGAGCTCCCGGTGACGAGCGCGAACACAGTGCTGCCGTCGATCGCGGGCCGTGTGCTCGACGCGGTGTCGTTCTGCCCGGTGAAGAAGCTCCACAGGAAGGTGCCGTCCGACGCGTCGTACGCCCGCACGTCCTCGATGCACTGCAGGAAGAGCCGGCCGCCCGCAGCCGCGACGGCCCACGCTGGGGTGCCGATCGACTTCGACCAACGCGGCGCGCCGGTCGACGCGTCATACGCGCGAAGCGTCGACACCGGGACCGCCGTCGTCGGGTAGCTCAACGCGTACAAGACGCCGTTCGCGATCGCGGGCGTCGCGTACATCGACGCCGGATCGGTGCTCTCGGACACCGACCACACGAGCGCTCCGGTGCTCGCGTCGTACGCGTACACGCTCTGCTTCGGACCACCCGCGTACACCAGGCCGCCCGACAGGACCGGGGCCGACGAGACCGTGCCCACGGTCGCGCTCCACGCGATCGCACCGGTCGACGCGTCGAACGCCGTCAGCACGCCGGACCGGTCGACGGAGTACACCTTGCCGCCGCTGACCGCCGGATCGACCGGCATCGTCGGGACGCTCCATTCGAGCGTGCCGCTCGTGGCATCGAACGCCCGCGTCCTGAAGGTGTTCGTCGTGCCCACCGAGCCCGTCACGAACACCCGGCCACCGCCGGTCCGGCGGAGACGAACCGCTTGATCGGGCTGTCGATTCCGGCCGTCGCGTTCGTGGAGATGGTGAGGGACGCACCGGGCGCTCCCGATCGACCGCACGCGAGGAGCGAGCCATGACCGCCACCTACACGTTCGACGTCTTCTCGAGCCTCGACGGCTTCGGCGCTGCCGAGGGGGACTGGACGGGATACTGGGGCAAGCAAGGTCCCGAGCTCCTCGACCACCGCCTCGCGTCGTACCGCGAGGAGCAGCGGATGGTCTTCGGGGCCAACACGTATCGCGCGTTCGCGAGCATGTTCGCCGCGAGCACCGAGGACTCCGCGCTGCGTGATCCATGGGTCGCGCGGATGCGAAGCCTGCCGGCAATCGTGGTGTCCACCACCCTGGAAGGACCGCTCGACTGGCCGGACGCGACGATCGAGAGCGGCGATGCCGTCGACGTCGTCCGCCGGCTCAAGGAGGAATCCGACGTGCCGTTGCGCTCGCACGGCAGCTTGTCGACGAACCGGGCGCTGATGGCGGCCGGCCTGGTCGACCGCCTCCAGGTGACGCTCTTTCCCGTGATCACCGGGCGGACCGGAGTGCAGCCGATCTTCCGCGGTGCCGAGGACTTCGACCTCGAGCTCGTCGAGAGCCGGGTCCTCGACCGCGACATCCACGAGCTCGTCTACCGGCCGAGGCTGCACGGCTGACGCGCTGCCGCGCTGGCACGTCGAGTCCGTGGGATCAGCGTTGCGCGGCGACCGTGAGCACTGTGCCGTGCCGCGCGTCCGTCACGCCGGTGAACCCGTGGGCTCGGCACGCGTCGGCGAACGCGGCCGACTGCGTCGTCGTCCACCCGTGACTGGCGAGTCCCTGCGCGTCCTCGGAACGCGCGCGTTCGGTGACGAGGAAGCGACCGCCGGCTTGCAGCACGCGGTGCACCTCCTCGAGCGCGCGATCGACGTCGTCCCAGTGGTGGACCGTCGCGAGCGACCACACGACCGTCGCCGAGCCGTCGGGGAGCGGCACAGCCTCGGCCTCGCCCTCGACGTAGCGAACGGCGCGACTGCGCGTCAGGAGTCGGGCGACGCGCAGCATTGGCCGCGACGGATCGATGCCGACGACCTCGGCCGCGCCGCGGGATGCGGCACGCCGCGCCGCGGCACCGGGCCCGCAGCCGATGTCCACGACGACGTCACCATGCCGCATCCGTGTGAGCTCGATCGCGAGATCGGCGTTCCCGCTGCGCCCCGTGATCATGGTCAGCGCCGCGACGTACCCCCGGATCCCGGTGAACGGCGGGAAGTGGGCGTGGTGGTTCGGCGCGGTCGTCTCATGAGCCATGCGGCGACGTTGACAGTTGAACCCGAGTTCAAGTCAAGTGGTCGCATGGAGCTGCTCTCGATCGGCGAGGTCGCGCAGCGGGCGGGCGTCGCACCGTCCGCCATCCGGTACTACGAGCGCCGTGGGCTTCTCGCCGCGGATGCGCGCCGGTCCGGCCAGCGCCGGTACTCGCACGAGACGCTGCGTCGCCTCGTCTTCATCGGGATGATGCAGGACGCCGGTCTCTCGCTCGACGACATCGCGGCGGTGCTCGATGCACCGTCGAAGGCCGAGTGGAAGGCCGTGGCCCGCGCACGACTGCATGCGCTCGACGAGGAGATCGACCAGCTCTGCCAGGCCCGCGAGTACCTCCGCGGTGCGCTCAATTGTCGGTACGACCACCCCGCGACCGACTGCCAGGTCATGCGCTACGAGATCGACCGGCGCCTGACGCTCACCGCCCCTTCGGGGTGATGCGAAGCGGAGTGACCGCGACCTACCCGGGCACGGCGCCGATCTGCTGGAGCAGGCCGAGCGTGTCCCACACCTCCCACGTCTCGGCGATCTTGCCGTCGCGCATCCGGTGGATCGTGATCGCGTCGACGCGCACGGACTTGCCGGTCGCCGGGATGCCGTTGAGCTCGCCGACGTGCCTGCCGCTGCCGATCCAGCGGACGACGACCCGATCGCCGGTCGAGAACATCTCCTCGATGTCCCAGTGACCCTCGACGGCCTGCTGGTAGACGGCGACGGTGTCCGCCATGCCTTGCGGCCCGTCCGCGGTCGGGACCTGCGGATCGTGCATGCGGTGGTCGTCGGTGAAGAGCTCGGGCGCGAGCTCGTTCTTGCGGTCGTTGTTCATCTCGTCGTAGAAGCGGCGGACGACGGCCTCGTCGGATGCAGACACGGCAACCCCCTCATGTCGCGCGTGGACTTGCTGCAGGATTCGATGCCGGTGCCGGTCGCGGATCACGGTCGCACGCGACGGGCGCGCCGACTCCCTGTCACGCAGTCGCCGACGCGACGAGCCGCGCGAGGTGTTGCAGCGAGTTGCCGAGGTGGTCGGGGCCGAACGGTGGGAACCGCAGGTACTCGCGCACGTGGTCCGGAACGGCGGACCAGTCGTAGGTCAGCGTCACGGTCGTCCGCGACGGGCCGGCCGGCTCGAGGTCGTAGCGCCAGGTCCAGCCGCCGAAGCTGAGCTCCCCGGTCTCGGCCGACTCCGTTCCCGGCTTCCACGCGATGGCCCGGGGCGCGTCGAACACCTCGACGAGGTTGGCGATCTCGTAGTCCTTGTCCGGATGGTTCGGGTGGTACATCGCCATGCGGAACACCTGGCCGGCGCCGGTGATGCGCTCGCCGTCCAGGGACCCGCGCACCCAGCCCGTGCCGTCGATGTCCGCGTGGGCCGACGGGTCGGCGAGCACTGCGAACACGACCTCCGGCGCGGCCTCGATCGTCGTCGACGCGGTGACGCGCTCGCGTTCCATGCCAATGAGACGACCGACGCGATCCGAACTCATCGCTGCGCCGGACAGCGGCCCGTCACGCTCGAGTCGTTGCTTGATGGGCGGACGCGACGGTGCTGCACTCGGGGCCCGTGGCGAACACGACCGACTCCATCCGTGACGGCTTGCAGCGCGCGTTCGCGGCCAAGGACCTCGACCTGCTCGGCTCGCTGCTCGCGGACGACGCCCGCTGGGGCGACGACGACGCCGTCAACAAGTGCCGCGGCCGCGATCAGGTCGTCGGCACGTTCTCACGGCTGCTGGACGAAGGCGTCGACGGCCGCGTCGAGGAGTGCCGTGCCGGTCCGAACGGCGTGCTGTGCAAGCTGCGCGTCGACTGGCCCGGCAGCGGGGACCGCTCGCAGCGGGAGAGCCTCTTCCATCTCTATGTCGTGCGCGACGAGCGCATCGTCGAGATCCGCCGCTACGACGACTACGACTCGGCGCTCGAAGCCCTTGAAGACGACCCTGCGACCCCGACAGGCGACCGGACGGACGACGACGCCCACGCCGACATCGCCGACGCGTTCTTCCTCGCGATCCGTGGCGGCGACCTCGACGCCCTCGGGCGGCTCGTCACCGAGCATCCGCACATGGTGTCGGTGCCGCTGGGTGGGCGGTACCGCACTCGCACGCCGCTTCACGTCGCAACCGACTGGCCCGGGTACTTCCCGAACGGGCCGCAGGTCGTGCGGATGCTGATCGCGGCCGGTGCAGATCCGAACGCGCGCGAACCGGGCAAGGGGTCGGAGGTGCCGTTGCACTGGGCGGCGAGCAGCGACGACGTCGACGTCGCGGAAGCGCTCATCGACGGCGGCGCGGACATCGAGATGCCCGACGGCTCGATCGGCACGCCGCTTGACAACGCCATCGGCTACGCGTGCTGGCACGTGGCGCGGTTGCTCGTCGCACGCGGTGCGCGCGTCGACAAGCTCTGGCACGCGGCGGCGCTCGGCCTGCTCGACCGCGTCGACGAGCTGCTCGCCGATCCGGCCGTGACGCGCGACGAGATCTCGCAAGCGTTCTGGCACGCGTGCGCCGGCGGGCAGCGACGGGCCGCGGAACTGCTCCTGAACCACGGTGCGGACATCGACTGGGTCCCGGACTACGCGGACGGCACCCCGCTCGACGCCGCGCACGGGCGTGGGACGCGCCAGGACAACGTCATCACGTGGCTGCAGGAGCGGGGCGCCCGCTCGTCCGGGACCCCGGAACGGCGCTGACCCGGAGCGCCGCGCGCGATCGACGCGACGACCCGCGCGCGTGGCACACACTTGACGCTGTTGCGCGCGAGCCGGTAGATGCTCGTGCCCCGACGACGAGACGAGCACCGTGAGCTCCGAAGGCTGGGACGACGTCCTCCAGGATCTCGAGCATCGCCGCGAGCTGTCGCGCGCGATGGGCGGCGAGGAACGGCTGCGCAAGCACTGGGACGCGGGCAAGCTCGACGCCCGCGCGCGCATCGCACACCTGCTCGACGACGGGTCGTTCCGCGAGCTCGGGACGCTCGTCGGCGGCGAGGAGGCACCCGCGGACGCGATCGTGACCGGGTTCGGGCGGGTCGACGGCCGGCCGGTGATGGTCGCGGCCGAGGACTTCACCGTGATGGCGGGGACGATCGGCGAGGCCGCCAACGCGAAGCGTTACCGCATCGCGGAGCTGGCGGTCGCGGACCGCGTGCCGCTCGTGATGATGCTGGACGGCGCGGGCTTCCGTGCCGACGGCCGTCGTCACGGCCGGACACCGACCGACATGCTCGCCCAGGCGCGCTGCTCGGGCCGCGTCCCGCTCGTCACCGCGGTGCTCGGGTCCTCCGCCGGGCACGGCGCGCTCGTCGCCCCGATCTCCGACTTCACCGTGATGAGCAGGCATGCCGTGATCTTCACGGCGGGCCCGCCGGTCGTGTACGAGTCGCTCCACGAGACGATCACGAAGGAAGACCTCGGCGGCCCGGCCGTCGCGCTCGCGAGCGGCCTCGTCCACAACGTCGCCGACGACGACGCGCGCGCGCTCGACCTCGTGCGCGCGTACCTCGGCTACTTCCCGTCGTCCGCGTGGTCGTACCCGCCCGATGCCGAGGGACGCGACACCGCGCCCCGTCTCGTCGACGAGATGCTCGACCTCGTCCCGCGCAACGGCCGTCGCGTGTACGACATGCGCGCGGTGCTCGACGTCGTGTTCGACGCCGGCTCGTGCCTCGAGGTGCAGCCCGACTTCGGCCGGCCCCTCATCACCGCGCTGTGCCGTCTCGGCGGGCACCCGGTCGCGGTCGTCGCGAACCAACCGCTCGTCATGGCGGGCGCGATCGACGCCGACGGCGCCGACAAGGCCGCGCACTTCGTCAACGTCGCCGACGCGTTCCACCTGCCGCTCGTCTTCCTGTCCGACAACCCCGGTGTGCTGCCGGGCAGCGCGTCCGAGAAGGCGGGCATCCTCCGCAAGGGCGCGCGCATGTACGTCGCGCAGACGCTCGCGACGTCACCGAAGTTCGAGGTGACGCTGCGCAAGGCCTACGGGTTCGGCTCGATGGTCATGGGCATGATCCCGTTCGACGGCCAGTCCGGCGTGTTCGGGTTCCCCGGTGCGACGATGGGCGCGATGGGTGCGGCCGCGATGAGCAGGGCCCGGGGATCGGACGAGGACGAGGCGGCGATGCTGCGCAGGCGCGAGATCGAGGCGTCCTACGTCTCCGCGAAGGGGCTGGGGTTCGACGAGCTGATCGACCCGCGCGAGATCCGCAACGTCCTCCTCGACTCGCTCGAGCGCGCGCTCAACCACCGGCAGGCACCGGCGGAGCCGATCGCGCGCATCGGCATCGCGCCGTAGCGTCGTCGTGCCGCCCGAACGAGACCTCGCGACGCTGCTCGACCTCGAGCAGCTCGACCGCGATCTGTTCCGGGGGCAGAACGAGGACCCCGCGCGCCCGCAGCTGTACGGCGGTCAGGTCGCCGCGCAGGCGTTGCGGGCCGCGGGCGCGACCGTCGCGCCCGAACGGATGCCGCACTCGTTGCACGGATACTTCCTGCGCCGCGGCCGCTCGGACATCCCGGTCGTGTTCCACGTCGACCGCGATCGCGACGGCGGCTCGTTCTCGGCGCGTCACGTGCGCGCGGTGCAGAACGGCGAGGTGATCTTCTCGATGCTGGCGTCGTTCCACGAGCCCGAGCAGGCACCGACGGTCGACGCGGTCGACACCCGTGGCGCGCCGCCACCGGACACGTTGCCGGCGCGCCCGTCGCCGCTGCTCGTCGACGTGCGCGAGGTCACGCCCACGCGGATCGCGGACGGACAGGTCCGCCACTCGGACCGCATCTGGGTGCGCGCGAAGACGCGCCTGTCCGACGACCCGTTCGTGCACGTCTGCGCGCTCACGTACGTGTCCGACCTCGGTTCGGGCTTCGGGCAGGTCGAGGTGCCGGGGCTCGCGGCGGGCGGCCCGAGCATCGACCACACCGTCTGGTTCCACGAACCGGTACGGGCAGACGAGTGGATGCTGCTCGAGCTCTGGCCGATGAAGGCCGGCGGCGCGCGCGGCGTCTACGGCGGCTCGTTGCGCGGCGAGGACGGCCGGCTCGGCTGCGTGATCATGCAGGAGATGCTGCTGCGCGAACGGGCGATGGACCCGCAGCTGCTCCGCCGCCTCGCCGAGTACCTGGGTGTCACCCCGGAGGACTAGTGGCAGTCATGGAGTTCCATCTCTTCCTGCCGCAGATGCGGCTCTCGTTCGACGACCTCGTGACGCGTGCGCGCACCGCGGAGACCGCGGGCTTCACCGGCATCGCGGGCATGGACCATCTCACGCCACCGCTCGCGGCCGACCGGCCGATGTACGAGGCGATCGTCACGACCGCGGTGCTCGCCGCGTGCACCGAGCGCATCCACGTCGGGTCGCTCGTGCTGTGTGACGCGTTCCGCCATCCGGCGGTGCTCGCCCGGCAGGCCGTCTCGATCGACCACGCGTCCGGTGGACGCTTCGAGCTCGGCATCGGCTGGGGCTCGGTCCCCGACGAGCTCGCCGCGTTCGGCATCGGCTCCACCGAGGCACGCGAGCGCGTCGATCGGCTCCGCGAGACGCTCGAGGTGATGCGCGCGCTGTGGACGGGCGACGTCGTCGACTACGACGGCCGCTACCACCGGCTCCACGGTGCGCAGCAGCAACCCCGCCCGCTCGTGCGCATCCCGATCGTCATCGGGGGGACGGGACGCAAGACCCTCGCGCTCGTGCGCGAGTTCGCCGACTGGTGGAACGTCCACGTCGGCAAGCTCGACGAGCTCGACGACCTGCGGTCACACGTCGGCGACGCGCGCGTGTCGATCCAGGAGATGGTGGCGTTCGTCCCGCGCGTTGGTGATCGCGACGCGATCGCCGCGCTCGCGCAGCGCCGCTTCGGCTATGCCGACCCCGTGATCGGCACGGGCGCGGAGCTCGTCGAGCACTACACGCGGCTCGCGGAGCGGGGCATCGAGCGCGTGTACGCGTGGTTCTGCGACTTCGCGCCACCCGAGACGCTCGCGATGTTCGGCGACGAGGTGATCTCGCCGCTGCGGTGATCAGCCGGCGAGTCCCTGGACCAGCCCTCTCGGGAGCGGCAGCGGCACGTCCGTGTACGTGACGATGCCCGGCGGCGCGGCGACGACCGCGGGGATGGCGTTGATCGCCGGCATCGCGGTGAGGATCATCCCGAGCACCATGAACTCGGCGAACGTCGTCGCCTGGAAGTCGGGTGGCGGGAGGATGTCGAGCCTCGTGCGGATCGTCGGGCGGCCGTCGATCTCGACGACGTACCCGAGCTCGATCGGCCAGTCGGGGTCGAGCGTCTGCCCCTTCCGCCACCGCACGCGCAGCTCGACGATCGTGCGGCCGGCGACCTTGCCGAGCCACGACGCGGCCACACCCGCGACGCACCCGGCCGCGATGCGCCACGAACCGAGGTCCAGGTCCTCGGTCGTGCGCGCGTACTCGGCTTCGCACACGACCTCGTCGAGCTCGACGCCGAGCGCGTCGCCGATCACGCGGACCGCGTCCTCGAACACCGCGGTGCCTGCCGCGGTCATCCGCGGCAGCTCGGGATCGTCGATGGGCCGGCCGAAGCCGACGGGCAGCTCGGTGGCAGGGGAGTCGTAGCCCGTCGTGTCGGCCGACTCCGTGATCGTGACCTTGTCGATGCGGTCGCACACACCGGCGCACACGATCGCGAGCAGGCTCGCGAAGCCGGGGTTGATGCCCGTGCCGAACACCGACGAGCCGCCGCGCGCGCACGCGTCGGCGATCCGGCGGCGGCCGTCACCGAGCGAGTGCCCGGTGAGGAACGCCGCCGTGCTGACCATGTTCGCCCCGGCCTCGAGGATCCGCACCATCTCGTCGACGTCGACCCACATGGGGTTGTAGACGACGCAGTCCGGCTTCAGCGCGAGCAGCGCGTCGACGTCGTCGGTGGCGATCACACCGGTCGGCGCGATGCCGCACAGCTCACCCGCGTCCCGCCCGACCTTCTCGGCCGACCACGCGTAGCACCCCACGAGCTCCAGGTCCGGGTGCGCGACGATCGCCTTCACCGACTGCTTGCCGACGTTGCCCGTCGTCCACTGCACGATGCGGTACGGCACCGGCGCCACCTCCTGCTCGGGGCGAAGTTCAGCCGATCGACGACGGTCCCGCCATCGTGGACTCGGGCGCGCGCCAGTCGATCGAGACGTACCGGTGGCGGATCAGCCACTCGTCACCGGCCGGCACGAACGTGTCGCGGTAGCGGCCGTAGTGGTCGAGCCCGATCTCGGTGAGGACGGTGAAGTAGCACGCGACGAGCGCGTGGTCGCGCGCCAGCTCCAGGAACCGGACGTTCGTGACGTTGTGGCGCACGATCCGCGTCACACCGGCGGACGCGGCCTGTGCCCTGCGTTCGGCTCGGCGCGCCTCGTCGCCTCGCGGTGCTGCGTCGCCGCCGAGGAACCGGACGATGGCGTCACGGCCGCGCAGCGGTTCGCGACCGCGGATCTCGAGCTCACCGTCCTCGCAGAACGCGCGGGTGAGATCGTCGAGACGGAAGGCGTCGCCGGACCAGTTGTAGAGGGCGAGCGTGTCGCGCACGCGCTCGCGCGCCGTCAGCTCCCACGCGTCCACGCGAGCCTCATCGGAGGCGCCACTTCGGGCGCTTGCCCGATTCGAAGCGGGCCTGGCCTGCACGCAGCGTCTCGGCGTCGGACCCGATCCGCGTGAACAGGTTCGCGACCTCGATGCCCTGCCGGCGCGACACCTCGAGGCCGGTCCAGAGCGCGCGCATCGTCCCCTGCACGGCAACGGGCGGCGCGTCCGCGATGACGCGCGCGGCCCATGCGGCGCGGTCGCGCAGCTCGTCGCGCGGAACGACCTCGGTGACGAGCCCGATCTCGCGCGCGCGCTCGGCCGACATGCGCTCGTCCGCACCGAGCAACGACATCCGCATGATCTCCTGGAACGGCATCTTCGCGAGCATCTCGATGGGCTCGAACGCCGCGGTCATCCCGTAGGTCACGTGCGGGTCGAAGAACGTCGCGTCGTCGGACGCGATGATGAACTCGACCTCGCCGAGCATGTAGAAGGCGCCGCCGCACGCGATGCCGTGCACCGCGGCGATCACCGGCTTCCAGCAGTCGCGCGCCTTGGGGCCGATGTCGCGGCCGGGGTCGTCGTACGTCCACGGCGTCGGGTATCCCGGGTAGTTGCCCGCCGCCATCGCCTCGGTGTTCGCCTCCGAGATGGCCTCGCTGCGGTCGATCCCCGTGCAGAACGACTCGCCCTCGGCGGTGAGCACGACGCAGCGGACGTCGTTGTCGACGCGCATCCTGTCCCAGACCTCGCGCAGCTCGTCCTGCATGCGCTGGTTGATCGCGTTGCGGACCTGCGGCCGGTTCAGCGACACCCACGCGATGCCGTCGTCTGCGCTGACCAGGAGCGTCTCGTAGTTCGTCACCGGCGGATCATAGGAAGCGCAGCGCGGGTCAGCGCACCCGGTACTCGCGCCGTGTGCCGGACGCGAACGCCTGCTGGCCGGTCTCGAGGTTGCCGGTGTCCGTGCCGAGGGAGACGATCGTCGACACCTGCAGGAGTGCCTGCTGGCGCGACAGCTCGTTGGCCATCCACACCGCGCGGACGGTGCCCTGGATCGCGAGCACGGGTGCGGAGGCGATCGCCTCCGCGACCCACATGGCGCGCTCGAGGAGCTCGTCCTTCGGGGTGACCTCCTGGACCAGGCCCACCTGGAACGCCCGCTGGGCGGACATGCGCTCGTTCACGCCGAGCAGCTGCATGCGGAGCGTCTCGCCGAGCGGCAGCTTCTGGAGGATGTGCATCGACTCGAAGCCCGCGACCATGCCGTAGCTCACGTGCGGGTCGAAGAACGTCGCGTGCTCGGCCGCGATGATGATGTCGACCTCGCCGAGCATGTAGAACGCGCCGCCGCACGCCATCCCGTTCACGGCCGCGATGACGGGCTTCCACATGTCGTTCTGCTTCGGGTTGATGTTGCTGCCCGGGTCGTTGAACATGAACGGCGTCGAGACGCGGCCCGTCACCGGACGGTTGCCGGTTCGCTCGCGCTCGAGGTGGCCGCCGATCGCCTCGTTGCGGTCGATGCCGGTGCAGAACGCCTTCTCGCCTGCGCCCGTGAGGATGACGACGCGCACGTCGTCGTTCTCGCGCAGGGACCGCCACACGTCGCGCAGGTCCTGCTGCATCTGGCTGTTGAACGCGTTGTGGACCTCGGGGCGGTTCAGCGTCACGATCGCGACGTTCCCGCGCTCCTCGTACAGGAGGGTCTCGTACTCGTCCGCCACCCCTCGGCCTCCTCGTGCCGTCTCCGACGTCCCGGACCTGACGCGGCGGTCAGACTAACGGGCGGTGCGCCCGCACCCGCCCGTTCGTCGAGCACATCCCGACCATGCGTCGTCAAGCCGCGTGGCGCGCGGTTTGGTGACGCACGAACGCCGTGACCCGATGACAGCGGCGCGCCGATGGGGTACACCCTTCGCACGCGACAAGGGGGCGGCCCGTGCGGCAGCTGTCCGGTCTCGACAACAGCTTCCTGGCGTTCGAGTCGCCGGTGACGTACGGGCACGTGACGTCGCTCGCGATCTTCGAACCCGGCGAGCGGCCGATGACGTACGAGCGGGTGCGTGACCTCGTCGGGGAGCGGCTGCACCTCGTCGCACCGTTCCGGCGCCGGTTGGTGAACGTGCCGCTCGGACTCGACCACCCGTACTGGATCGAGGACCCCGACTTCGACCTCGAGTACCACGTGCGGCACATCGCGGTGCCACCGCCGGGCAACGCGCACCAGCTCGCCGAGCTCGCAGCGGAGCTCGCGGCCCGGCACCTCGATCGGTCGCACCCGCTGTGGGAGATGTACTTCATCGAGGGGCTCGAGGACGGCGCCGTCGCCGAGCTCACGAAGATCCATCACGCGTGCATCGACGGTGTGTCCGGCGCCGAGATCCTCGGCGTCCTGCTCGACATCTCGCACGAGCCGCCCCCGCCCCCCGCCGACGACCCGCGCTGGACGCCGGAGCGCGAGCCGTCGCAGTGGGAGATGCTCGGGCGCGGGCTCGTCGGCCTCGTCTCGCAGCCCCGGACTGGCCTGCGGCTCGCGCGCCGCGCGGTGCCCAGGCTCGGCGCGGTGATGCGCAACTTCTCGCTCGCGCTGCCGTCGGGCCGGCGCCCGCGTGAGCTGCTGTCCGTCCCGCTCACCAACGCGCCGCGCACGCCGCTCAACGGGACGATCACGCCCCACCGTCGCTTCGCGTTCGGGTCGTTGCCGCTCGCCGACGCCAAGCTCGTGAAGGATCGGCTGGCGGGCACGGTGAACGACGTCGTCATGACGATGTGCGCCGGCGCGCTCCGCCGCTGGCTCCTCGCGCACGACGCGCTGCCCGACGTCCCGCTCCTCGCGATGGTCCCCGTCTCGGTGCGGACCGAGGAGCAACGCGGCACGTTCGGGAACCGGATCTCGGTGATGTTCGTGACGCTGCCGACGGACGAGCCCGATCCGGTCCGGCGCTTCCACCTCATGCGCGACGAGATGAAGGTTGCGAAGGAGCAGCACCACGCGATCCCGGCCGACCTGCTCCAGGACTTCGCGCAGTTCACCCCGCCTTCCGTGCTCGGCATGGCGAGCCGCCTCGCGACGCGGGTGAAGATCGCGAACCGCCTGAACCCGCCCTTCAACGTGATCATCTCGAACGTGCCGGGCCCGCAGTTCCCGCTCTACTCCGCGGGTGCGCTGCTGCGCGGGATCTATCCGCTGTCGGCCATCACGGACGGCGTCGGCCTGAACATGACGCTGATGTCCTACAACGGCCACCTGGACTTCGGACTGCTCGCGTGCCGGGAGATGATCCCGGACATCGACGCGCTGGTCGACCACCTCGGGGACGAGCTGCGGACACTGACGAAGGTCGCGGCCGAGGAGGGGTGAGGGTCAGCTCGGGTCCTCGAGCTGCTCCATGAACTCGAGCCGGATGTTCCCCGGCGCGTTCACGAACGCGATCCGCCGGGTCCCGAACGTCGGTCCCGAGACGACGTCCGGTCCCCACACGACGTCGTGCCCGTCGAGCTCACGGTCGAGATCGTCGGTGAAGCACGCGACGTGCAGGAAGCCCTCCTCCGGCAGTCCCTCGACGTCGTCCTCGTACAGCGCGCGCGTGAACAGCGTGATCGCGAGCACGCCGAGGCGTACGTCGCACCGTCGGCCGCCGCGCCAGTCCTCAGGCGTGGTGACGTCCGCGCCCGCGCGTCGGAAGAACGCCCCCGCGGCGTCGAGGTCGCGGACCTTCACCGCGAGGTTCGCTACTTGCGTGACCGCCACGCGCCGCATCGTAGGCCGTACCTGACACGAACGTCAGTGAGGGCTAGCGTCGGAGCCGTGGACGTCGTGCGGATGGGCATCGTCGGGACGGGCAACATCGCGGACCTCAACGTCGCGGGCTATCTCGATCACCCGCGTAGCGAGGTCGTCGCGGTGTGCGATCCGCGCGAGGACAAGGCGCGCGCGAAGGCGGCGAAGTGGGGCGTGGACCGCGTCTACGCGCGGCTCGGCGACCTCCTCGCCGACGACGACGTCGACGCCGTCGAGATCCTGACGCCGACGCATCTGCACGCGGAGCACGTCCTCGCCGCGGTCGCGGCCGGCAAGCACGTCTCGTGCCAGAAGCCGATCGCGAACACCGTGAAGGACGCGCGGCGGATGGCGGAAGCCGCGCAGCAGGCTGGCGTGGTGCTGCGGGTGAGCGAGTGCTTCGTGCACTACCCGCCGCTCGTGAAGGCCAAGGAGATCGTCGCGTCGGGAGCGATCGGCGCGCCGACGATGATCCGGATCAAGACCGTCGTCGGCGACACCGACTCCGAGTTCCAGGCGGGTCTCGACGGCGACGGCTACATGTGGCGGTTCGACGAGCACAGCCCCGGCGGTCACCTGTTCGACGACATGGTCCACAAGTACGCGATGGCGCTGTGGCTGCTCGACCAGGACGTGCGCAACGTGCAGGCCGTCGTACGTCGCGGTCCCGTGTTCTTCGAGGCGCCGACGGCGGCGATCTTCGAGTACGAGCGTGAGTCGCTGCTCGGCACGATGGAGGTCGCGTACGCGCCCCGGATGCGCATCCGGAGCCGCTACTACGGCGCCGACGAGTTCTTCGAGGTCCAGGGCACCGACGGGCTCGTCTGGGTGACGCGCGCGACGGGCGAGATGCTCGATCTCGCGCCCGTCATCGTGTACCACGCCGACGGGTCGACGACGACGTACCCGAACGTCGACGCCGACTGGCTGACCGGGTTCCGCAACAGCTCGCACCACTTCGTCGACGCATTGCTCGACGGCGACGGCGCGCCCGACATGACACCCGACCTCGCGACCAAGACGTTGCAGCTGTGCTTCGCGACGTACCAGGCGAGCATCGAGCGCCGGCCCGTCGACCCCGCGACGATCGACGACGCCGTGTCGCCGCCGTGGTGGCCACCCGACCTCCACGAGTCGATCGTCATGCTCGACACGTACGGCACGCGCTGAGGGGCAGAGCTGGTCGGCCGGCGAGCGTCGGCGATCAGTCGGGGTACGCGCGCGCGGCGCGCTCCTCGAGCGCGCGCTCGTTGCGCCGCAGGTACACGACGGCGGCGACGATCGCGCCGAGCGCGACCACGCCGAACACGACGTCGATCGGGCCCCTCAGCCGCTTCGCGGCGTCACCGAGCTCGTACGACCCCACGCCGAACGCGGTTGCCCACACGACCGCTCCGGCCGCGTTCGCGAACAGGAAGTGCGGCCACCGCATGCGGTTGGCGCCGGCGAGGAACGCCGCATAGGTCCGGAGGATCGAGACGAACCGCCCGAAGAACACGACGCTGATGCCGTGGCGGTCGAAGAGGTAGCGGCCGACCTTCAACTTGCGGTCGTCGAGCCGGACGTGGTGGCCGTACCGCGCCAGCAGTCGCGTCCCGCCCGTGCGCCCGACCCAGAAGCCGATGTTGTCGCCGACGATCGCGCCGGCCGCGGCCGCGGCGACGATCGACGCGAGCTGGATGTGATGTGTCGTCCCGGCGTAGATCCCGGCCGCGACGAGGATCGTCTCGCCGGGGACGGGCACGCCGAGGCTCTCGATGCCGACGAGGGCGAACACAGCCCACACGCCGTACGCCGAGAGCAGGTGGTCGACACCTCCGTGGAACATCGCGTACGCGGCTGTTGCCCTGCGCCGGTGAGGTCAAACCTGCGGTGGGGTTCGCTACATGGCCGGTCGTGGGTATGCAGCGTGCGATACATCTCGCCGGTGTCGAACGTGGGGGGAAGCATGGGACTCGTCGGGCTCGGGATCATCTTGTTGATCATCGGGTTTCTGATCGGATCGGCAGTGCTGTGGACGATCGGGATCATCTGCATCGTGGTGGGCGTGATCCTCGCGATCGTCCACACCGCGGAGGCGCCCTGGTACCGCCGCTGGTACTGAGCGGCTGACGCCGCACGACGTTTGTGCGATCGACACCATGAGTCGCGCGCTGCGCCGGTCAGCGCCCGCTGGCAGGTTCGAAGCGAGGTCCCGGCCTCGGACGGCCTGCAGCCTCGTTGGGGGCGACGTCGATGACGCACCGTCGCGGTCGCGAGCCACCGGCGACCCGTGCGGCGCGCGGCGGCGATGAGTCCGCTCGACCTGGCACGCCCAGCTCGACATCGGCGACCGACCGGGCCTCTCGCTCGGTGTCGTGCGCGTGCGGCGCCGCGAGCACGGCGCTCGTCGCCAGGCGCTTGACGTCACCGCGGGCGCGCCGCGGAGGAGCAGGTCGACGACGTCGTGCGCGGTCCGGACGGCGCCCACCGCGCGTGCTCCGCGCGGCGTGGCGGGCGGTGCGTCCCGCGGGATGGTTCCGCCCGGTTGTCCGGCTCGTGCGACGTGGCGACGATCCGCGAACGGCAGAACCGTGGACGCCGCGCGCACCACGCGGTAGGGGTGAGAAGGGGCGTGTCGGGGCACGCTGTCCACCGCGTACGGCGCCGCCCGGGACGCGGGTAGCGTGCGGTCTCTCTCAGCCGGCCGCGGCGGGGGAAGGCCGTCGCCTCGGCGGCGCGCGGAGAGATCGGGCGGCGAGACTCGTTACGAAACCTCGGGAGATCGTGGACCGGATGAGCTTCCTCGACGCGGCGCAGGGTGGACTGTTCGACGAGCGCACCGCGACCGAGATGTCGCGGTTGCTGCGCGAGGCGGCCGACATCGTGGATGCCATTCCGAGGTGTGACGACGTGAAAGAGCGCGTCGCCCTGTGGCGGCGCCTCGCTGACGTCATGGGGACATTCGACGGGATGCTGCCGGAGCAGCCGGCGTCCTAGGAGATCGCGCGCCAGCGGTGTGTGCCGTCCGGGTCGACAGCGCGCACGTCCCGGTGGGTCGCCGCCTTCCGCGCGACGCTCCGCACGTGCGCGCGGACCGTCATCACCGCGAGGCGGACGGCGGTCGCGTGGAGCACCACCGTGTCCGACCGGCCGCCGGCGGCGTTGGACGGCGCGGCCGACGCCGCGTCCTCACGGACGTTGGGGGGGAAGTCGAAGGCCATTGGCTTCTCGGCGAGTCGCTGCAACCGGGGGTGCAACCGGGGAGATTCGTCGGGACACGGGCCTTCGTACTCGTGCGCCGGCCGCGCCATTCACGTTTTCTACGCCGCGCGACCTGCCGTGACATCCCTCCAGGGAGGGATTTGCAGGTCCGCGTGGGAGCGCGGCGTTCGGCGCGTGAATCGCGCGCCGTCCCGTCGTAGCGTGACGCCGACCCGACGGAAGGACGACGCGTGGCGGTCGAGACGCCGACGACCGTGCGCGCACCCGCGCTGCACGGCGCATCACCCCGCTTCGCGGCGATCGCGCTCGCCATCGGCGCGCTGTACGTCGTCGGCGCGGAGTCGACGTTCTGGCTCGCGCGCTCGCCGGAAGGGGGCGTCGCGTTCTTCCCCGCCGCAGGAGTCACGCTCGCCGCGTTCGTGCTCACCCCCCGCGACCGGCGTCCCTGGCTCGCGCTCGTCGTCGCGGCCGCGGAGATCAGCGTCGACCTCCGGCACGGGCAGGGTGTCGCGATGGCCGTCGGCTTCGCGGCCGCGAACGCCGCCGAGCCCTGGGTCGGCGCGTCGCTGCTCATCGCCGCGCGGCGGCGATCGTCGACCTTGCGTTCGAACTTCGCGGCGTACCTCGCGACCGCGGTCGTCGCGGGGCCCGTCGTCGGCGCGCTCATCGGCGGGTCCGTCTCGGCGCTCACGGGCAGCACGGAGCCGTTCGTCTCGATCACGACTCGATGGTGGATCGGCGACGCGCTCGGCGTGCTCGTCATCGCGACGCCGGTGCTCGCATGGCTGGAGCAGCACATCGCGTCGGTCGACCCGCGCGTGTCCGTGGCCGAGGTCGTCGCGCTTCCGCTCGTCGCCGCCGGGATCACGTTGACCGTGATCCTCGTGTGGAACGAGCCGGTCATCTACATCGTGCTGCCCGTGCTGATGTGGTCGGCCCTGCGCGGTGGGTTCTCCCTCGCGTCGACGACGGGGCTCGCCACCGCGCTCGTCGCCGAGTTCGCGGTCGCGCACGGTCACGCCGATCGCGTGTTCCCGGGGATGAGCACGACCGCGCGGCTGCTCTATCTCCAGCTCTTCCTCGCAGTCGCGCTGCTCTCCGCGCTCCTGCTCGCGGTCGAGGTCGGCGAGCGCGTCCGGGCGCAACGGGCGCTGCGCAAGATGGAGCAGGCGCGCCTCGCGCAGCGGATCGACGGGCTCGCCGCGTCGGCGGCGGAACGGCGCCGCATCGCGCGCGACGTCCACGACATCGTCGGGCACGCGCTCAACGCCGTGATCCTGCAGGCCGGCGGGGCGCGCCGGATGCTCGGCGTGGACTCCGTGCGCTCCCGCGACCTCATCGAGTCGATCGAACGCACCGGGCGTGACGCGTTCCACGACCTCGACGCCGCGCTCGGCCTCGTCGACGCGACACCGGACCTCGACCCGGGCCGCAGTCTCGCGGACCTGCCCGACCTCGTCGCGTCGCTCCGCGACGCGGGCCTGACGGTCGATCTCGCGGTCGACGGTCCGGAGCGACCTGTCCCGCGGATCGTCGCCCGATCCGCGTTCCGGATCGCCCAGGAGGCGCTGACGAACGTCGTGAAGCACGGAGGTGGCGCGCGTGCGAGCGTGCTCGTCGCGTACGAGCCCGACGTGTTGCACCTCGTCATCGCGGACGACGGTCGCGGCGCGGTGCGCGCCCCGAACGGCGGTCGTGGTCTGATCGGGATGCGCGAGCGCGTGTCGGTGCTGGGCGGACGGATCGAGACGGGGCCGGGCGAGGGCGGCGGGTTCGTGGTGCGGGCGAGCCTCCCGTTGAAGCAGAAGTGATGGAGCTGCGCGTGCTCGTCGTCGACGACGACGTCCCGACGCGGATCGGGTTGCGGACCATCCTCGACGCGGAACCCGACATGACGGTCGTCGGCGAGGCGGACGACGGTGTCCAGGCGTGCGCGCTGACCCGGACGACGGACCCGGACGTCGTCCTCATGGACGTCCGGATGCACAACCTCGACGGTCTCGAGGCGACACGCAGGATCACCATGGGCGCCTCCGCAGAGGACCCGACCCCGCGGGTGATCGTGCTGACGACCTTCGACGACGACGAGTACGTGTTCCGCGCGCTGCAGGCGGGCGCGAGCGGGTTCATGCTGAAGCGCGCGCCCGCGGAGGAGCTTGTCGACGCGGTGCGGCTCGTCGCGTCCGGCGACGCGCTCCTGACGCCCGAGCTGACGAAGCGCATCGTCGCCCGGTTCGCCGCGGACGCGCCGCAACCGACCGGGCGGGCCGCCCTCGTCTCGCGCCTGACCGAGCGCGAGCGCGAGGTCCTCGTCCTGATCGCGCGGGGCCTGTCGAACCGGGAGATCGCGACCGACCTGACGGTGGGCATCGAGACCGTGAAGACCCACGTCAAGCGGGTCTTCATGAAACTCGGCGTCCGGGATCGCGCCCAGGCGGTCGCGGTCGCGTACGAGGCCCGCGTGGTCGTACCCGGCCGGGACGACGACGGCGCCTGATCACCCGGACCGGATGATGAGCGCGGCGGGTTCGCACGCCAGATTTGGCGCGAGCCCGCGCGATCGCGGGCTGGTCGACCCCGAACGGGAGGAGGGCTCCGTGGCGACGACAAGTGGTCGGAACCGCGTCGCTTCGACGACCCAGGACGACGGGCTGATGGTCTATCCCGAGGAGCGGACCCACTTCGGCTGGCTGTTCTTCGCCGGAACCGTGCTCGGGCTCGCGGGGCTCATGCGGATCATCGACTCGATCTGGGCGTTCAGCTACAAGGGCGCGCTGCCCGACAACCTGAAGGACGGGGTGCTGGGCTCGAACCTGACGACGTACGCGTGGCTCTGGCTCGCCGTGGGGATCGTCCTCGTCGTGGCGAGCGTGCTCGTCCTCGCGCAATCGCAGTTCGCGCGTTGGATCGGGCTCATCGCGGCGGTCATCGGCGGCATCAGCGCCATCATGTGGATGCCGTACTACCCCGTGTGGTCGCTGCTCTACGTCGGTCTCGCGGTCATGGTGTTCTACGCGCTCGCGCGCTACGCCGGCCCCGACGCGGGCTAGCCGGGATGTCACGACGAGACGACACGGACGACGAGGCACGCGTCCTGCGCACCGTGGGCCGGCTGCACGAGCGGTTCCCCGACCGCGTCGAGCCCACGGTGCTCGAGGCGCGCGTCCGGACACGCTTCGCGAGCTTCGACGGTGCACCGGTCCGCGAGTTCGTCCCGATCCTCGTGGAGCGAGAGATCAGGACCGAGCTCCTCGCCGCGGCGTCGCTCACTGCACGCGCTTGAGCGTCCCGTCCGCGAGCGCGTCCGCGGCCTCGCCGAGCCGGAGCCCGACGACGTCGAGCCGGCGGAGCAGCTCGCGTTCGCGCATCGTGTCCGTGGTCAGCTCGGCGTGCAGCACGCGCGCCATCGCGTCCTCGTAGCGCGTGCGCACGAGCGACGCACCGTCCTTCGCGGCCCGGCTCGCGTAGAGCACCTCCTGCGGTGACGCCGAGAAGCGCGCGATCGCCTCGTGCAGCCCGTCCATCCCCTTCGCGACGGCTTCGAGCACCGCATCGAAGCCGGCGCGGTTCGCGGGCTCGTACAGGTCCATCTCGCGCGCGAAGTCGTGCAGGTTGTCGAGCACGTCGTCCACCGAGCGCGACAGCCGGAACAGGTCCTCGCGGTCGATCGGCGTGGTGAGGGACTTCGACAGCTCCCTGATCAGCTCGGCGCGGCGGTCGTCGCCGACAGTCTCGAGCCGCTCGACGTCGGCGAGGCAGCTGCCCGGCCAGTCCGAGAGGGCAGCGCGGATGATCGCCACGGCGTCGAGGACGGCCGCGATCTGCGCGTCGAGCAGCTCGATGAACCGGTCGTCCGATCGTCCGGTGAGATCCGCCCACAGCCGGCGCAACGACGCCATCACGACACCATCACAACGACGACCCGACCAGCCCGAGCGCCAGCCCGAGCGCGAACGCGCTGGGAACGGTGAGGACACACGCGAGCGCGAGCCGTGCCGTTCGCCGCCACCGAACCTGGAGCCAGTGCTCGGGACCGGCCGCACCGATCAGCCCCGCCGACGCCGACTGCGTGATGCTCAACGGCGCTCCGAGGGCCATGCCGCCGAACGAGGCACCCGCGGCCGCGAGCTCCGCGACCGGCGTGTGGTGGGGACGGGCAGGTACGAGATCGGAGCCGAACGTGCGCGCGTAGCGGTACATGCCGACGATCGCGCCGACCGCGAAGCACACGAAGATCGCGCCGAGCTGCCAGGCGTGGGGTTGGACGCGTGTGGTCGTCAGCCCGGCCGCGATCGCGAACACCGCGAGCATCCGCTGCGCGTCGTTGGCGCCGTACGCGAGCGACTCGAGCGCGAACGCGCCGTAGTGCGCCACACGCACGGTCCGTCCGCTGACGGGCACCGAGAGGACGCGCAACGTCGTCGCGACGAGCGAGGCGACACAGCCGCCGACGACGGGTGCGATCACGCCGACTGCGACGACGAGCCCGATCGTCGACCACGAGGCATGGAACCCGAAGCCGACACCCGCACCGATGAGGCCGCCGACCGTCGCGAGCGTGAGGCTCGTCGGGAGCCGGAGACGGGCGAGGACGCCCACGACCGCGACGCAGGCGACGATGCCGAGCAGCGCCGCGGTGCGGCCGTCCGGCCCGTGGAACGGAACGAGCTTCCGGGCGATCGTCGTCGCGACGGCGGTGCCGAACACGGGTGGGCTCGCGACGACGGCGACCGAGAGGATGGCGATGGTGACGATGGGGCGGGTGCCCGGGACCTTGAGGCCGAGCGCGACGAGCGCGCCGCCGTCGTTCACCCCGCTCACGATCGCGAACAGCGCACCGGCGACGAGCAGCGCGCTCTTCACCGCCGGCGGGCGGCCGAGGTCGCGGCGATCCCCGTGGGTGCGTCGGTCCCGTCGCGAGAGCCGTCGCGCCTCGGAAGCGGCGACGTGCGGAGCTTCCTCCACAGGGCGGCGATCGTGCTCCGCCGGAGGCCGGCGCGCGCGGCGCGCGAACGAAGCACCGGCGCGCTCGGCGCGAGCCAGACGCGCAGGGCGCGCGGCCGCATCCGGAACCGCACGGGCGGCTCGAGCCGGACCGACTCGCCGTCGATGCCCGCGGCAACGGGACCGTCGGCGTCGAGCGTGAACGACGGCGCCGTCCACGCCTCGCAGCCGGGGAAGTCCCACGCACGCCCGGTCGCCGCCAGCGCGGTGAAGCGGGCCGCGTCACGCGCGTTCTCGACCCGGACGCTCATGATGCCGAGGGTCCCGGTGTCGAGCTGTGGACGCGTCCCGAAGCGGCCGATGGTGCCGACGTCGTACGGGTTGTTCGACACGAGCACGAGGTCGCGCGTCGCGCGCGGTGCGCCGTCCCGACCCGAGAAGCGCAGCTCCGGTGCGCGCCCACCCGGCCCGAGCAGCTCGGGCATCTCCTCGGCTGCCGTCCGCAGCTTCGCGTCGCGGTAGCTGTCCGACTGCACCACCTCGCCGTACACACCGAACGACACGTTGTTGACGAAGACGCGGTCGCCGACGAGGCCGACGTCGACGACGCGCTCGGGTCCGTCCGCGAACGCGTCGAGCGCGGCGACGACGTCGTCACGATCGACGCCGAGGTCGAGGGCCAGGTGATTGCGCGTTCCGGCGGGCACGCACACGAACGGTAGCCCGTGGTCGATGGCGACCGTCGCGACGATCGCCTGCGACCCGTCGCCTCCCGCGGCTCCGAGCGCATCCGCACCTCGCGCGACGGCGTCGAGCGCGAGCGCACGGAGGTCGTCGCCGCGCGCGAGCACGACCGGCTCGATGCCTCGACGACGGGCCTCCTCCACGAGGTGGAACCGCTCGACCTTCCCTCCGCCGGACTTCGGGTTCATGAAGAGCACGGGATGGTGGGCCGAGCCCGCGCGCTCCACGAGCGCGACACGCGGCGCTTCACGCTCGCCGCCGAGCGCGTACCGCGCGAGCCCGAGCCCGCCCACGACCAGGGCGGCGACGATCACGAGGCCGCGCACCGCGTGGAGCACGGGGAGCACGACGACGAACGCGGTCACGATCGTGGCCAGCGCGAGCACCACGATCGCGGCCGCGACGAAGCGGAGCGGGCCCGTGCGCGTGACGACGACCCAACCCGCAGCACCGATCGCGAGGATCGCGATCGCCGTCACGACGACGAGACCGATGTGTGTGACCGCGAAGACGATCGCGGCGACGGGCGCCGCGACGAACGCGACGAGCGCGCCGGCCGCCGCGAGTCGCTTCACCCACCGATGGTGCGCAACGACCGACTGGCGCACGTCATCCCGACGGGATGAAACGTGTCAGAACCAACGGCGGAGGTCGGGGTCGCGGGCCGCCCGCCAGACGGTCGTCCAGCGGGCGCGCAGGTCGTGCGAGTCCTGGTGCAGCAGCATCGCCAGCTCGCCCGCCACGAACGCCTCCTCGTTCGAGGCGGTCGCGGCGGCTTCGTGGAGCCACTGTCTCGCGACGACGGAGTCGTGATGGGCGCCGAGGACGTCCTGGAGGTCGCGCAGCCGGCGCGCCAGCTGTCGGGCGCGACCGCCCACGACGGGCGTGACCGCCTCCGTGGCGTAACGCGCCCGCTTCGCGCGGATGCGGATGTCGTGCAGCTCCGCGTCGGACGGAGTGCTCCCTGCGTCGCGCACCGCCCGGCGCAGCCTCTTCCACGGGTGCTTCACGAGCGCGGGGAGCACGTCGGAACCCCGGAGCTTGGACGTCCCGCGGGTGATCGATCGGGCCGAGGCGGTGTCGACGAGCCGGTCGAGCAGCCGGACGTAGCGCGTCGACCGCATGCCGGACAGCAGCTCGCCGTACGCGCTCGCGCGACGGTCCGCGAGCGCCTCGAGCAGCTGCCGTGCCACCGGCCGGTCCTCATCCGGGAGGGCCGCCGACCTCGCCTCGAGCAGCGCGCGCAGGACGTCGACGTCGCGGACGGGACCGAGGAGTGCGCCGAGCCAGGCGAGGTCCGCGCGCGCCCGGTCCGTCGACGCTCGCTCCATCAGCGGCGCGAACGTCTTGAGGTCGGACCGCATCCGGCGCGTCGCGACGCGGGCCTGGTGCACGTCCTCGGGATCGTCGCCGACGCGGACGCGCGCGTCGTGACGCACGAGTCGCGCGACCGACGCTCCCAACGCGGCGCGGATGACCTTGTCCGCGGTCGCGCGCCTTCCTGGCGGGCGCGGAACCGCGACGTCGCTGCGACGGGCCGCGGCCGTCCCGAGTGCCCGGGCGATCTTCGGGACGGGCTCCGCGCTGCCCGCCCCCGCTCGACGCAATTCCCGGACGATGCGCTTCGCGACCCGCGCGGGTGCGTCCGGTGCGAGCTCGACCTCGATCTCGCGGAACGACGTTGCGGGCGAGCATCCGTTGTACGCGCGGACGCGGTCGTCGACGACCTCCGCGAGCTTGCGGCCCGCGTCGTCGTGGACGTCGATGCGCGTACGACGCGTCCTAAGCCGCGCGACGACGGCGACGGGCTGGTCGCGTGTCCAGGCCCGAACGAGGTCGAGCGCGTCGGCGGGCGGATCACCGGCCTCGCCGCCCAGCTGGAGCTCCGCGCGTGTCAGCAGGTTCCCGTCATCGTCTGCCGGGAGCTTGACAGTCCACCCCTCGGGCGGGCGGAAGCGCAGGCTCGCGCCCGCCCGGGTCAGGCGGAGGTCGGACGTGTCGTAGTAGTCCGCGACGAGCTCGGTGGTGACGACCGGCGCCGTGAGCATGCCGCCGAGGCCGTCCAGGTCGGGCAGCGTGAAGCCCGGGTCGTCGACGACGAGCTTGATCTCGCGCTCGCGCATACGCGCCTCCGAAGCGCGTGTCACTCATTCCCTCGCGACGCGTCGCAGAACGTAGTTGCCGGCTTCCCAGGCGGCCAGCAGCACGACCGGCGGAAGGAGCGCCCACGCGAACTCGTTCGTGCTGATGTCGACAGTCCCGAGGATCGATCGGGACGCGTCCATCTGGGTCGTGAGGACTGCGAGCACGAACTGTCCCAGCGCGACCCAGTTCATCTGCTTGCTGTCGAACGTCGCGGGTGTGAGGACGGAGGCCGTCAACCTGACGAAGTACATCGGTTCGTCGACGAGCTTGCGCAAGCCCGGCGTCGCCGCTTCCTCGGGCAGGACGTTCGGACCGTCTCGCGCGAGCAACTCGTCGGCGGAGCGCCAGTCCAAGCCATGTTCGACGTCCACGCCGATGCGAGCCGCCACGGCGTTCGGCGTCGACGAGTAGCAGGCGCGGCCGTCGACCGTGGCCGCGGCCGCGCGCGGGCCTCGACGGTCATCGTCAGCCGCCGGTCCGGTGCACGCGTGCAGGCTTCCGCCCGCGCGCGTGCTTCTTGCTCCGTCCCGAGTGGTCGCCGTCGCCGTCACCGTTCGCGAGGCTCGCAGCGACGGGATCCGGTGCCGCGCCGGCGGGTGCCTCGGCCTCGAGCCGCGTCCTGGTCTCGCGCAGCTGCAGCAACTTCTCGCCGTCGACAGTGGGGTACTTCGGGTCGATTTCGATGAGGGTGTGGGCGAGGATCGCCGACACGCAGATCCGCGCGAACCACTTGCGGTCGGCCGCTACGACGTACCAGGGCGCCCACGGCGTGCTCGTCGCGGACAGCATCTCGGAGAACGCGTGCTGGTACTCGTCCCAGTGGTTGCGCTCCAGCATGTCGCTCGAGGAGAACCTCCAGCTCTTCTCGGCCAGGTCGATGCGCTTCAGGAAGCGACAGCGCTGCGCCTCCTTCGAGAGGTTGAGGAACAGCTTCACGACGGTGATCCCGTTCTCCTTCTTCTTGACGAAGTCGGCCTTGTGGCGGGGATCGAAGTCCCTCTCGAGCTCCACGCTCGAGCGCGGTTTGACGCGCAACGGCTCGATCGCCGACGCGATGCGCGCTGCCCGCGTGTCGCTCACGTCGGCGCCCCGGGCAGCCCGTTCGCCCGCCGTCATCGGCGTCAGTCCTCGGGCAGGAGTCCGAGCCCCTCGAGGAGCGCGATCTCGTCCCAGTACTGCCGGAACGCCTTGATCCGCGCGCCGTCGAACTCCGCGACGGTCATTCCCCGGAGCGTGACACGGCGACCCGTCGGGTGAATGACGTCGTCGTCGTCGATGACGAACGGGCCGGTGTGCGTCGCCGCGAACGCCCACTCCGCGTAGCCCTTGCCGTCGGTGATGTCGACGGGAGCGATGCTCATCACGACGTCGGTGAACGCACCGGCCCGTGTCTGGAGCTCGTCAGCGAGCTCGGCACGTGAGGAGACCAGGAGCGCGGGTGACCACCCGTGCACGTCGTCCGTGTACAGCGTCGGCAGGAGTGTCGCGTCGCCGACGATGCTCACCTCCAGCGCGCGCCGGAGGTTCGCACTGCGTTGCTCGGTCAACGTCGGGCTCATCGATCGTCTCCTTTCGGATCACACGCCGAGCAGCTGCGCCTTCGCCGCGCCGAACTCGGCGTCGGTGAGCGCGCCCGAGTCGTGGAGCTTCGCGAGCCTCTCCAGCTCGCCGGTCGAGCCGGCAGGCACGGCAGGTGCGACCGACGGTGCCGGTGCCGTCCGTGCCGCGGTGGACGCGTACGGGGCGCTCGCCTGCTCGTTGTACACGTCCTGCTCGGCGTGCCTCTTGCCCGCGTGGTAGGCGACGCCGGCCGTCGCCGCGCCCGCCGCGAGTCGCATCAGCGGTCGTCTGGGTCGCATGAGCAGTCCCACCAGTCGTGCCTCCTTCGCGCGCGCTCTTGCGCCGTCGATGAGACCGCTGCGCCCGGCCGTCGACATCACCCCAACCGGGTGATCGGCGGCGCCGCGTGCTTCACCCCGGCTGGGGGATGTCGCGCCCACGCGATGTGCCGTCGAATGACCCATCGCGATGGCGCTGTCGGAACGGAACACGTGGGTCGACCGCTCGGTGCTCGGCGTGGCGCCGTTGCGCTCGTACCGCCGGCCCTGGTTGCGCTCCGACGTGGTCGCCGGCGTCGTCCTCGCCGCCATCCTGATCCCGCAGGGGATGGCGTACGCGCACCTCGCCGGCCTCCCGGCGGTGACCGGCCTGTACACGACGGACGCTCGACGCGGCGCTCGAGGAGATCAGCCGCACCGAGCGGGCCCTGAGCTCACTCCTCGAGGAGGCCGAGCTCCTGCGCGCGGGTGACGGCGGCCCCGCGCGACGACACGGCGAGCTTCCGGTAGATCGCGATCGCCTGGGACTTCACGGTGTTGCGTGAGACGAACAGGCGCTGCGCGATCTCTGACAGCGAGAGATGCATCGGGAGGTACGAGAGCACGCGGCGCTCCGCGACGGTGAGCGCGAGCGGCCCGACGATCGTGTCGGTGATCGCCTGCACGTCGGCATCCAGCGCGGCGAGGCGGTCGCGCAGTCCGTTGGCGTCCGGCATCGAGGCGAGGAGAGGCCGGACGTCACGAAGCTGCCGACGCACGCCGGTCGTGTCGCCGAGTTGCAGGCGCGTCCACGCGAGCGTCGTCCGCACCTCCGCGCGCAACGCAGGCGCGACGCGTCCCAACCCCGTCACGAGCTGCTCGGAGTGTGCGATCTGCTGGCGCGCGTGCGCGGCGTCGCCGTTGTGGACGGCTGTGACCGCGGCGACAGCGGGGACGATCGCGACGAGCGGGTAGTCGCCCAGGCGGCGCTCGTCGACGTAGCGCGCAGCACGGTCGGCGTGCGTGGAGGCGTCGTCCCACCTGCCGGCGTCGGCGTCGAGCAGGGCGAGCTCGGCGATGGCGGCGGCATGGATCGCTGGCCAGAGCACCGCCGAACGGACGGCCGCCTCGTCGAGGCGCGCTCGCGCGCTGTCGGCGTCCCCGGTCAAGTGGCGTACCAGCCCTGCGTAGAAGCCACCCAGTGCCCGCCACGGACTCCGCTCGTCGTCGCCGTCGAACGAACGGTCGACGTCCGCTTCGACGCGCGCGAGACCCTCGTCACCGAGCAGCGCGTGCAGCAACGCAACGTGCGGCTCGTGCACGTCGTCGGGCGTGAGACGCGCGTTGCCGTGACCGTGCTCTGTGAGCCACAACCAGTTGGCGGCGTCTTCGGCGTGACCTTCCGCGACTTCGATCGCGGCCGCGGCGAGCGCGAGGAGCGGGTGTCGTGCGATCTGGTCGTCGGTCAGCGCGGTCAGCGTGTCGCGGAGCGCGGCGAAGCGGCCCCGACCGATGCTTGCGCCGGTCTCGCCCCAGAGGAGGCGGGCGGCGCCGTCGGTGTCCCCGCCCGCGATCGCGTGCTTGATCGCGTGGTCGTGAGGGCCGTGCTGCTCGTACCATGCGCCGGCTCTGCGGTGCAGGGCCGGAATCGTCTCGGGCTCCCGTCGGCTCAGCTCGTCGCGCAGGAACTCCCCGAACAGCGCGCGATAGCGGTACCGCCGACGTCGGGCGTCCAGCGCGACGACGAACACGTTCGCGCGGTCGAGCCGTTCCAGCGCCCGCAAGGAGTACGAGCGTTCGGTGACGGCGTCGCACAGCGAGCCGGTCAGTTCGTCGAGCACCGATGTCCGGGTCAAGAACTCGACGGTCGCGTCGTCGAGCGGGCCGAGCACCTCGCGCCGGAAGTACCCGGTCGTCGCGCCCGCGGCGCCCATGATCGCGGCGATGTCGCCACCGTCCACGAGCGCCGCTGCCGCGAACGCCAGGCCGATGGGCCAGCATTCGGTGCGGGCCATGATGTGCTCGAGATCGCCGTTGTCCACGCTCACGCCGGCGGCGGACAGCAGGAGCCGGGTCTCGCTCCCGTCGAGCGCGAGCTCCGCGACGCCGAGCCGCATGACGTCGCGGGCCGACCCACCCAGCAGCTCGAACGCGGGCTCGCTCCGGCCGGCGAGGACGAGCTGGGTCCCGGCCGGCAGGTGCTCGAACACCGCGCCGAGCACGCCGAGTGCGGACGGGTTCGTCAGCTTGTGGACGTCGTCGACGACAAGGACGGTCGGCACGCGCCGTGTCGCGAGCGCCGCGCCGATGTGCATGCCCCACAGCATGTTGACGACGTCGAAGCTGCGACTGGCGCTCGAGTGCAGGTGGCGCACCGGCTCGACCGCGTCCAGCGCGCAGATCACCGCGTCGAACAGAGCGGCGGGATCGTCGTGTTCGGACTCGACGCGGACCCATGCGAACGGGCGATCGTCCTCGGCGGCCCACTGGCGCAGCAGCGTGGTCTTGCCGTAGCCCGCCGGCGCGGCCATCACGACCAGCGCACGGTCGGCGCTGCGGACGAGTCGCTCGACGAGGCGCACGCGACGCACACCGGTCGCGTCGCGGTCGTCGTCGGCCGGCGCGACCGCCTGCATGAAGCTCGAATCTGCTGGAGCGAGCGTGACCACGGCAGCCCACCTTCCCTCGACCTGTCCCGCCGCGATGCCGAAGCGCCGTTGCTTGGCATCGACACCGTGATGATCGTCGGATGACGGGTGAGGGCGGCTCACCCCGCCCGGGGTGATTGCCGGTACGCGGTCTGCCGGCCGCGACGCGTGGTGATCAGGCGGGTTCTGCGTGGCCGATGTCGTTGGTGCGGACCAGCTCGCGACCGAGGAACTCGACGATCGCCAGCGCGAGCAGGACGAGCACCACGAGCCAGAACACGACCATCGGGGTCGGCCGGTTCCACGCAAAGAGGATGACGAACCCCACGACCGCGATCGCGATGCGGAGCGCGCTCTTGTGCTTCACGGCGAACGGGCTCGGTCCGAGAACGGTCCATCCCGCGGTGTCGCTCTGCTGGCCGAGCCACAGCGCCGCGTTGCGCACCTTGGCCCGGAACCACACCGCGAGGCGTGACGGTCCGGCGAAGAAAGCCGCGACGACGACGGCGATGCTGAACGCGAGGATCGTGCGGATCGAGCGGTGCAGCAGCTTGACGACCGCGTCGTAGACCGCGGCCGCGGCGTCGTGTGGGATGCCGCCGTTGGTCGCTTCGTTGAGGTAGATGCCTCGGGCGACGGTGAGGACGATCGCGAGGAGCAGCGCGCCGAGCGTGAATGCGATCGCCGCCTTCATGAACCCGCGCCGCCGGTTCGCCGAGAGGAGGATGGCGCCGCCGAACGCGGCGACCACGAGAAACGGCAGCGCGAACGCGATCCGGTTCAGCGCACTGTAGGCGCGCCGTGCCTTGTAGAGCCCGGCGGAGTGGAAGATCGTGATCTTGCCGGAGATCTTGTCGGCCGGGATCTTCGAGAAGACACCGATCCCGGTGCTCTCGAGGTCGGACTTCACCGCCGTCGCGACCTTCGAGAGGTCCAGCGAGACGGTCCCGTTCGTGTTCGACGTCAACGCCGAGCTCTTCGCCCCGCTGAGCGCGTTGTTGATCTGCGCGTGCGCAGCCCGGTTCGCCTCCACCCACAGGGTCTGGAACTGCTTCGACTCCAGCACGCGCAACGACGCCTCGTGCGTGAAGCTCTTGAGCGCGCTCGTCAACGGCCCGGCGAGTGACTGCGCGCGGTCCGGGAGCGCCTGCACGACGTATTTGTGGACGTCGACGTTCGCGAACAGCTCGTTCGTGATCTCGTCCGCGGCGTAGGACTGGACGGCGGGGTCGCTCGCGAGCGGCTTGATCGTCGCGACGTACCGCCCGGTGTCGGTGATCTGCGTGTGCGCGTACAGGACGACGATCGTGACGGGCGTGAGCACGAAGCCGATCACGAGGAGGAGCGCGACGAGGATGCGGTGCCGGCGGCGCGGTCGCTTCGCCACGTCTTCGCCGTCGCCACGTCGTTGCGCCTCGAGTGCGGCGTTGCGCGCGGCCAGCGCCGAGGCCCGCCGCTTCTCGTCGGCGAGCTCGGCCTTGAGCGTGGCGACGTCGACCTCGGGCTTCCGGTCGGTGCCGGTGTGGTCTGCCATCACACCACCGCCTCGTCTCGCTCCGTCACACGCCTTCGATCGCTTCGAGCGCCCCGGAGCGGATCGCGGCGAGAAAGGCCTCGTAGTCCTGCTCGTTGCGGTCGGCATAGCCGGCCGAGAACTCGCCGATCGCCCGGTCGAACGCGTCGCTGCGACCGAGGTACGCGCTGATCGCGATGGGATCACCGGAGCGCGCATGTGCGCGCGCCAGGGCCCAACCACAGATCCGCGCGTAGGTGGCGAGGCCGGCGGGAACGAGGCGCTCGACCTCCACCGAACCCTTCATGTCGCGGAGCTGGCGCCAGTAGAAGTGCCGGTTCTCGTCCAGGCCGTGCGTCCAACCGAGGAAGATGTCGCTCGCCGCCTGCATGGTCCGCTGCCCGACGACGACCCGTTCGCCGTGGTTCCGGTAGACGCTGCGGGGGAGATGCTCCTCGAGCACCGAGCGGGTCGCTTCCTTCACCTGCATGAAGAGCGGGTCCTGCTGGTCCCGACCCTTGAGCAGCGCGATGAAGGCGCGCGTACCCACGCTCCCGACGCCGACGACCTTGCGCGCGACGTCGACGACCTCGAAGCGGTCGAGCAGTTGCGCTCGCTCGGGCGGCAGGGTCGTCCGGTAGCTGTGCAGCTGTGTTCGAACGGCGTCGTTGACCGCGCTCGGGTCGAGACCGAACTCGTGCGCGATGTCACGGAGGGGGACCACGAGCGGCGGTTGACTCACGATCCGGTAGGTCCCGTCAACCATCTCGCCGAGCTTCGACAGCGCTTGCGTGCTGTCGCGTAGACGCGCGCGCTCCACTGTCTTCGCGACCCGCGCCATCTGCTTCTTTGTCACCACCTGCTCCAGGAGCGCGACGACATCGTCGACCGCAACCCGCGAGTACCAGATGTCGAGCGTCTTCATTCCCGCGTAGTCGCCCATGGCGGTGCGATACACGCTCGCCGCCTGCGACGCCGCGGCGCGGCAGTCCGCATCGGTGAAGCCGTTGTTCCGTCCTGCGATGTAGAAGCTGGCCGCCAGCCGCTTGACGTCGTACTCGAACGGCCCGGGGAGCGTCTCGTCGAAGTCGTTCAGGTCGAACAGCAACGTCCGCTCCGGTGACGCGAACAGCCCGAAGTTGGAGAGGTGCGCGTCCCCGCAGAGCTGGACCTGCAGACCGGCTCGCGGCGTGTCCTCGAGGTCGTGCGCCATGAGCCGGGCCGCACCGCGGTAGAACGTGAACGGTGAAGCCATCATGCGGCCGTGCCGGACGGGGACGAGATCGGGCTCGCGCGTCGCGTCCTGCTCGCGCAGCAGCGCGACCGGATCTCGCCCCACCGCCGGCGCGGGCAGCTCGGCCTGCCGTGATCGGGGGACCACCCGCCGGGCCTCCTTGCCGGTCGCGACGCGGTCCTCGACGCTCCGGCGGAGATTGACGTCGACGGCGGTCCTGCGGTTGGTCCTCGTGCTCGCCATGGCACCACCTAGGCCGCCGTCGAGGACGACGACTCGTTGCTCGACGACCTTCCGGATTCGAGGATCACGACGAATCCCTCGGAGGATCCGACCTTGCCGGTTGTGACGGCCCCCGAGTACGCGCCGGAGAACTGCACCGTCCCGACGAACGCGCTGCTCCCGCCAGCCGAGCTCGCGTTGTCGACCTTCAGCTGGCTGTTGGTCCGGTAGAAGTTGTACGCGTCCTGCGCGGACCCGGTCGTGAAGACCCCGACCATGACGCCTTCGCTGCTTCCCTGCAGGGCACCGGAGCCGGCCGGCTTCGCGCCGTCGGGTACGGGAAACGTGCTCGGCCAGTGGTCGGGCAGGTGCCCGTCGAGCGAGACCGACACCTGCCCCTTCGACGTGGAGAGCGAAAACGTCTTGCCCGCGGCCGTCGTCGACGAGCTCGACTTCTTCGCCGAGCTCGAGCACGCCGCGATTGCAACACACGCGACGACCGTCGACACGGTGAGCAGGAAGACACGACGCCCGCGCACGGGCATCACACCGCGGCCGTCGCCGCGCTCAGGGCCGCGTTGATGAGGTCGGCCGGGATGCGGCCGCCCTCGACGAGGATGCCGTCCGCGCGGCGCAACGCGTCGACGAGGGGCTTCGCCCAGCGGTCCTCCCAGACGAGAAGCGCGGCGGAAGAGTTGAGCTCGAGGGCCTCCGCGGCGTGCATGGCGTCCTCGGGCGTGAGGATCCCGCCGACGTCACCGTCGAGGCTCATGAAGGCCTCGAGCTCGTCGAGCTGCTCCACCTCGAACATCGCGACGCGACCGTCGCCGTCCTTGGTGAGGAACACCAGGTCGACGATGCTGATGGTCCCGTCGGCCGTGAGCGCGGCGAGCGCGGGCGCGACCTCGCCGGTGAAGTGGTTCCCCGCGAACGCGAGCACCACGTACTCCACGGGCCCGATCGTCGTCTCCATGGAAGGCTCTCCCCTTCGGCAGCGCAGGGCTGCATCGCGGTCGCGTTACGCGCTGAGCACCTTCTGCTTGAGCCGCGCGAACTCGGGCTCGTCGATCACGCCGCGCGCCCTCAGATCGGCGAGCCGGTCGAGCTCCGCGCTGGGGCTGCTCGACCCGTTGCCGGCCGCGTCCTTGACGTACGCGCGGAATGCCGCGTCCTGCTCCTGCGCGACGCGCGCCGCGTTCTCGCCCATCTTGTGGCCGCGCGCGATCAGGTACACGAAGACGCCGAGGTACGGCAGAACGATGATGAAGATGCTCCAGGCCGCCTTGGCCCATCCGCCCATGTCGCGGCTGCGGAAGATGTCGGCGAACACCGTGATCAACAGCCAGATCCAGATGAAGAAGAGGAAGAACCAGAGCATCGACAGAAGGACCTGGCCCGATCCCCAATCGGCCGCGAGTGCCATGACGTGTCTCCTTCTCGTCAACGATTGACGGCCCGACTGTGGGCGGCGGTGGCTCGGGGGCCATCGTCCACTCCGGGCGATTTCGACGCTCACGGAGCCGCGCCGCCCGGACTTTCACCCGGGCCGGATGATGAGCGCGGGGACGCCGCCTGCGACGTTGGCCGCCGTGCGGCGTGCACGTGCACGCCACGGCGAAAGGTGGCGCACATGCTGCGACGTCGACCCCTTGCACGGACAGCTGTCACCACCGCGGTGATCGCGGGTACCGCGACGCGCGTCAGCGAGCGCGTCCAGCGCCGCGAAGAGCGGAGAGACGACCGCCGCGAGCGGCGCTTCTGAGGTCTGCAGACCTCGGCCACGACCGGGACGAGGAGGAGGGCTCGCCATGCCGTCGTATCCGCCGATTGCGGACCATGGGCTCATCGGTGACCTGCAGACAGCTGCGCTCGTGACGACGGGTGGCACGATCGACTGGTTCTGCACGCCACGCTTCGATTCGCCCAGCGTGTTCGCGTCGCTTCTCGACAGCGAGAAGGGCGGGTCGTTCGGGCTCGCGCCGGTCGGCGCGAACCACGTCATGAAGCAGATGTACCTGCCCGATACGGCGGTGCTCGTGACGCGGTCGCTGTCACCGGACGGGGTCGCCGAGGTGATCGACTTCATGCCGATCGAGAATCCTGCTGTCGTCACGGACCGTCACAGGATCGTGCGCGCCGTGCGCGGCATCCGCGGCGAGGTCGAGCTCGAGGCACGGATCCGTCCCCGCTTCGATTACGGCCGTCAGGCACACAAGCTGCAGCTCGACCACACGAGCGCGATCTTCGAGTCGGAATCGCTGACGCTCAACGTCACGGGCCTCGTGCCGCTCGAGCGCGAGGGCGACGACCTCGGCGCGCGCTTCACGGTTCGGGCGGGCGACATCACCGGGATCGTCGTCGAGTCCGGCGGGCAGACGTCGCCGACGACCGTGGGCCACGGTGAGCTGGTGGCGCTGTTCGACGACACGATCCGGTTCTGGAAGGAGTGGCTCGCGCGCGGCACGTACCGCGGTCGTTGGCGTGAGGCGGTGCAGCGATCGGCGATCACGCTGAAGCTGATGACGTACGCACCGACCGGCGGGCTCGTCGCGGCGCCGACGGCTGGTCTGCCCGAGCAGGTCGGCGGCGAGCGCAACTGGGACTACCGCTACACGTGGATCCGCGACGCGTCGTTCTCGGTGTACGCGCTCATAGGGCTCGGCTACACCGAGGAGGCCGCCGCGTTCGGGCGGTGGCTGCGGAACGTCGCGGAGCAGAACGCGCGGCGGGGTGACGGACTCCCGCTCAACATCATGTACCGCGTGGACGGAAGTCCCGACCTCGACGAAGACGTCCTCGACCACTTCGAGGGGTACGAGGGGTCGCGGCCGGTCCGCATCGGCAACGGGGCCGCGACGCAACTCCAGCTCGACATCTTCGGCGAGGCGCTCGACTCGATCTGGCTCCTCGACAAGGGCCTCGCGATGTCCGCGGTCGGCGACGCGGGCTGGAACGACCTGGTCGCGATCGTCGACTGGCTCTGCGACAACTGGGACCAGCCGGACGAGGGCATCTGGGAGACGCGCGGCGGTCGGAAGCCGTTCACGTACGGGCGCGTGATGACGTGGGTCGCGCTCGACCGTGCCATCCGGCTCGCGACGGAGCACGGCCGTCCGGGGAACCTCGAACGCTGGCAACGCGCGCGTACCGACGTGTACCGCAACGTGATGACGAAAGGTTGGAACGACTCGAAGAAGGCGTTCGTGCAGTACGAGGGCAGCGACGTGCTCGACGCGTCGCTGGTGCTCATGCCGCTCGTCGGCTTCGTCGCACCCGGTGACGAGAAGTGGCTGTCGACCCTCGACGCGATGGACAAGGTGCTCGTGTCGGACAGCCTCGTGTACCGGTACGACCCTGCAGCGTCACCCGACGGGCTGCGCGGCTCGGAGGGGACGTTCTCGCTGTGCACGTTCCTCTACGTCGACGCGCTCGCCCGGTCCGGGCGGCTCGACGACGCGCGCTACACGTTCGAGAAGATGCTGACGTATGCCAACCACGTCGGGCTCTACGCCGAGGAGATCGGCCTCAGTGGCGAGCAGCTCGGGAACTTCCCCCAGGCGTTCACGCACCTCGCACTGATCAACGCCGCCGTGAACCTCGACTACCAGCTCGACCACGGCGCCGGTCGCGTCGAGGTCGCGACAATCGTCTGACCCCGGATCCCGAGCCGTGAAGGTCGACGCGGCCAGGCCGCGCGTGTCGCCCTGGGTGTTCGTGTTCCCGCTCGCGCTCGCGCAGTTCGTCGCGAGCTACGCGGGCACGACGATGAACGTCGCGGTCGACAGCATCGCGAAGGACATCGGGACGGACGTGCGCGGCGTGCAGACGGCGATCACGTTCTTCACGTTGACGATGGCCGCGCTGATGATCCCGGGCAGCAAGCTCACCGATATCTGGGGGCGCAAGCGGTGCTTCGTGCTCGGCTTGGTCGTGTACGGCGCCGGCGCGGTCATCGCGGCCGTGTCGACCAGTCTGACGATGATGATGGTCGGGTACTCGCTCTTCGAGGGTGTCGGGTCGGCACTGATGATCCCGCCGATCTACATCCTCATCACCGTGCTGTTCGAGGGCGTCGAGACGCGAGCGAAGTTCTTCGGCGTGGTCAGCGCCGCCGCCGGGATCGGTGCGGCCGCCGGTCCGCTCATCGGCGGCGTCATCACCAGCGCGATCAGCTGGCGGGCGTCGTTCGGGCTGCAGGTCGCGATCGTCGCCGCGGTCATCGTCCTCGCGTCGCGTGTCTCGTACCCGAGCCTGAAAGGTGCGGCGCCGCGGTTCGACTTCGCGGGTGCGGTCCTGTCCGCGGCCGGTCTCGTGCTCGTCGTCCTCGGCGTCCTGCAGAGCGGGACCTACGGATGGTTCAAGTCGCGCGCGAACCTCACGATCGGGAACACCGTCGTCATCCACGAGGGAGGCCTCTCGCCTGTCTGGTTGTACTTCACAGCCGGGGGGCTGGTCCTCGCGTGGTTCTTCCTCCACATCCGCTCCGACGAGCGTCGAGGGGTCACACCGCTCCTCGCCACGCGGCTGTTCCGGAACCGGACGTCCAACCTCGGGCTCGTCACGCAGGACCTCCAGTGGCTCATCATGCAGGGCTCGTTCTTCGTCGTCTCCGTCTATCTCCAGACGGTGCGGCACTTCAGCGCGATCCGCACGGGACTCGTGCTGACGCCCGCCATCGCCGGGATCCTCGTCTCGTCCGCGGTCGCGCAGCGCCTGGCCCAGCGCCATACCCAGCGGTCGTTGGTCGCGGCGGGGTTCCTCGTCACCGCGACCGGCATGGCACTGCTGGTCGTCCTCGCCCGGGCGACGTCGAACGTCCTCGCGTTCTCTCCCGGTCTGCTCGCGATGGGCCTCGGCATCGGCGTCATGCTGACGGCATCGGTGAACGTCGTGCAGTCCGCGTTCCCCGAGAAGGACCAGGGCGAGATCTCAGGGTTGTCCCGGAGCGTCTCGAACCTGGGTTCGTCGCTCGGCACCGCGCTGGTCGGCTCGATCCTCGTGTCGCCGATCGTCACCGGGAACCGCCACTACACGATCGCGTTGTGGACGATGGCTGCGATCGCGTTGATCGGCCTTGTCGCCGCGATCAGCCTGCCGCGCCACGAGGAGGGGCGTCCGGCGGAGCGTTGACCGCGTCCGTGGGCTGCTCGAGCGCCTCGACCTCGGCGGCGCTGGCCCGGCGCTCCCACATGACGGCGGTGGCCGCCGCGACGATCACCCACGTGTAGCAGGTGAGCAGCAGCCAGAACACCATGCCCATCGCGACGCCGATGGCTCCGAACGGCCGGGCGTACTCCGTAAGCCACCGTGGCATCGCCCAACGTGAGAACGCGCGCAGCGCCGCGGTCAGAGCCATCCCGACCAGACCGCTCGGCACGAGCTCACGCCACGACAGCGCGCGGTGGAGGAGCAGCCGTGGTGTCAGCAGCCAGATGACGAAGGCGGCGAGGACCGCGACCGGCCACGTCAGCGCGACGGCGAACACGGGGAGGCTCGCGCGCGCGACCGCGAGCTGCTCACCGGCGACGGTCATCACGACGAAGAACAGCAGCCAGAGGCCGCCGCGAGCCCATGCCCTGGATCCCGACAAGCGTTCCGTTCGCCACGCGCGCGCGTAGACGTGCTGCAGCGTGGCGGGAACGTCGTACCCGGAGTAGGCGAACGACAGGATCCCGATCAGGCCGACCGCCACCTTCGCCTGGTTCGCGGTCGCGAACGCGCGACGCACCTCGCCGGCGGCGTGGCCGCCGAGACCGAACTGCGCGTTCATCACCTCGGCGAAGCTCCGTGAGGACGCGAACGCCGTCGTCGCCGCGAACCCGAGGATGGCGAGGGGCAGGAGCGACAGGAAGAGCTTCGTCGCGATGAGGATCGCGTAGTTGCGGCCGTCGATCTCCCGGTACCGCTCGTACACCACGAGCACGAACCCGGCGACGCGGTGCTGCTCGAGGTGCCCGCGCTTGCCGGCAGCCCAATCCTGCAGCTCGCCGCGCCGTGCGGCCGTTGCGGCCTCGATCCCGGTCCGTTGTAGCTGCGCCGCCGCGTTCGCGACGCGCCGGCGGGACCCACGTGCCTCGTTCTCCGATTGCGGACCTCGGCCGCCGTTTCGCGCGCGTGACATCGGCAGGTCCCGTGTCGGCATCGTCGGGACAGGTACTCGGTTGGCACCGCCGCTGCGACGAGGATCGGGTCCGGCGCTCGCCGTCGCATCGCCCACGAGAGATGAACGCGCGCCACGTTCATCCCGGACGGGTGAAGGCGGCCCCATGCGGTCGGGAGACGATCACGCCGTGTCGCAGCAGACGGAAGGCTCGTCCACGCCCGCCGACCTCCTCGGCACGCGCTTTCTCATCCACTTCGAAGAGGAGACGTTGCGGCACCGCCCCCTGTGGCTGCGGGTGATCGTGGAGTTCCTCGGCACGTTCGTGCTCGTGACCGTCGCGGCAGGCTCGGGTGTGATCAACCACTACGTGGGTGGCAGTCCGCCGATCAGCCGCGTCGCGGCGGTCATCGCCCCCGGCGCCGTCGTCATGGCGATGATCTACGCGCTCGGGCCCTTGTCCGGCCTGCACATCAACCCCGCGGTCACGCTCGCGTTCGCGGGACGGCGCGTGTTCAAGGTCGCGTGGGTCGCGCCGTACCTCGTCGCGCAGATGGCGGGTGCACTGTGCGCGGCGACCTTCCTCCAGGTGATGTACGGCCACGTCAGCGCGGGCGGGAACTACCCGATCGCGAAGCCCGGTGGCGAGTGGCGGTCCTTCGTCATGGAGATCGTCCTGACCGCGATCCTCGTGACGGTGATCCTCCACACGGCCACCGGCTACCGCAGCATCGGGCACAACGCCGCACTGGCGGTCGGCGCGACGATCGCGATGGACGGGCTGTTCGCCAGCCCGATCAGCGGCGCGTCGATGAACCCGGCGCGGTCGCTCGCGCCCGACATCGTGGGCCTGCACTTCACGGGCTGGTGGATCTACGTGGCCGGTCCGTGCATCGGCGCCGCGCTCGCCGTGATGATCATCGCGCTGCTCCGTGGCCTCCCGAACAAGGAGGAGATCGAGGCGGCCGAGGGCGGCGCGCTGCCCGTGTCGCGGTGATCGATCGGGTCAGGGGAGGTCGAGCCTCGCCTTCATCTGGTGCCACCGCCATCTGATCTCCAGACCGACCCACACCACGACCGGTCCCCAGTAGGCGACGGCGGCGAGCGCACGCTGCGCCCGCGACGGCGCGTGTGCGGCGTCGGTGTGCCCGAGCGGAACGAGCTCGCGGTGTTCCTCGGTGGCGACCACGTCGACCTCCCGCATCCGTGTCGACGGACGTTCCACCCAGCGTGTGCGGCATCGACCGGCCGCGTCGTCATCCGCGCCGGGTGATGCGCGGGTCGTCGCATGCGGGGATCGTGTCGCCGTGCGCCGATCTCGCCAAGGGTCGTTCGTCGTGGCAGCGTTCCTGCTCGCGTGCGTGGTCGGTGGCTGCGGGAGCAGCAGCCCCTCGGGCCACTCGAGCTCGAACGGCACCGTCAGCGTCACCACTGGGCAGGTGGTCGTCGCCCTCGCGCCGACGTTGTCGTCGCAGCTCTCCGCGACGGGCGTGAAGCTCGCTCCCGTCGCGCCCGCGAGCTCCCCGTCGCAGGGCGGGATCAGCTTCCGGATCTCCGGGGGACAGATCGACGAGGCGAGCCGGTCGGGCACGGTGCAGACGAGCGGTGGCGCGACGTTCACCGGCGGCAACGCGCCGCTCACCGTCAGCGACCCCGTCGTCGACGTCGGGAGCAATGTCGTGTCCGCGACGGTGAACGGCCAGACCGTCACCATCCTCCACCTCGCCTCGGTGGCGTCCGGCGTGAAGACCACGGGCGATACGGTCGCCGTCAACCAGGCCAGCGCGACGATCGACCCGGCGTTCGCGACGACGCTGGACGACACGCTCGGTGTGACGCTGTTCGCGAACGCGCCGCAGGGCGCGACGGTCAGCGTCAACGCGACCGTGGAGCCGACGTAGGCCGCTCGGGCGGCCGCACGTTGCGGTTGCCGATGGGTCCGCCTACCCGGGCGGGATCGCGGCGGTTCCGACCTACGAGGCCCTGCACAGCGCGCGTCTCGACGCAACCGTCAACGCGATGCGTTCGTGGCGCGCTCGGCGTGGTTCCACGCGATGACGAGCGTGACGAAGCCGAGTGTCACGATCGTCACGACCCAGTAGAAGCCCGCCCAGTCGACGAACGACCCGTAGGGTGGGTCACCGGGCAGACCGCTCCTCAGCTGCGGCAGCGCGAACAGCACGCTGACGAACACGGCCCACGACCAGATCGGGATGACGGTCGCGTGCGCGACGATCCGGAAGACGATGCTGACCGTACCGAGCCCGATCAGCCAGATGAGCACGAGGAACATCAGCGCCCACACGAGGACCCCGATCGAGCGGCGCACCGTGACGGGGAGCACGACGGCGCCGGCCGACGACGCGGGCTTCGAACCTTCCTTGACGGTGAAGTCCGTGAGGTTGCCGACGACCTCCACCCGCAGCGCTATCGGTCGTGCTGCGGATCCGGTGCCGGCGCGCGCGGTGACGACGAGCGTGGCGTCGTAGCGGTCGAACGGATAGCGCGTCACGCGCGATCCGTTCATGACGATGGTGACGTCCGTCGTCGCCATCGTGTCGCCAGTGGCGAACGTGATCGGTGACGCGCCACGCGTGTCGTTCACGTCCACGACCACCGGCGACACGAGCCGCCCGTCGCGCGTGAGCTGTGCGCTCGGATCGAACGCGAGCTGCACCGCGAGATCGCCGCTCTCCGGGCTCGCGGTACGGAGCGTCGCGCGCACGAACAGCCCCTCGGTCAACGCGCTCGGATCACCGATCTGAGCGACGGCGCGTGTCGGGGAATCCGGGACGAGAACGACCGCGGTCACCGCGACGAGGACGATGCCCACCACAGCGACGCCGACCAGCGCGAGCAGGGTGATCCGCACCCGCCGGCGGGACCACGGTTCGCCCGTGTCCTCGTGTGGCGCGTCCGCCGACGGGCGACGCTCGCGCGTCGGCGCGGCCATCGGGGTCGTCACGAACCGGGTGCGCCGACGGGCACCCGTGCCGGTGCACCGGACGCGGCCGGCGCGGCTGTCTCACCGGCCGACGCGACGCCGGGCACCGTCGGCGACAAGCGCGCGGACAGCACGTACGCGACGACCACTGCGACGATCACGAGCGGCATGACAGCGAGGCCGTCGACGGCGAGCAAGAGCGTCGCGAGCATGACGGACGTGATCGGGAAGCGGAGCATGACGGCGCACATCGCGCCGATCCCCATCGCGACGCCCGGCACGAGCGGCAGGCCGGGTAGGTGGGACAGCGCGATGCCGCCGGCGGCGCCGACGAACATGGACGGGAAGACAGGTCCTCCGCGGAACGCACTCAACGAGAGCGCGTACGCCAACCCCTTACAGAGGAACAGGAGCGCGAGCGCGGCAGCCGAGTAGGTCGCGCTCTGTGCGACGAGCGACGGCAATGCGGTCTGCCCCGAGAACAGGACCTCGGAAGCGCTGTGCGAGCTGAACTGCCCGAACGCGATCGCGAGGAGCGCGACCGCCAGGCCGACGACGGGCGTCGACAGCAGCATCCGCCGCTCCACGCGTGGCTGCAAGGACAGCGCGAGCCACCTGATCGCGGTTCCCGCGAGCGCGGCACCCACGCCGATCCCGAGCGCCCAGCCGAACTCCGCGATGTCGGGGCGCGCGAAGTGCGGGAGGTTCGGGAGCGCGAGCGAGAACGTTCCGAAGCCGGTCCACGCGTCGAGGCCGACGAAGACGAGCGCGCCGAGTCCCGCCGCGAGCAGTCCGGGCAGGAGCACCATCTCGAGCATCGGCCCGCCCAGGCCCGTCGCCTCCATCAACAAGAACGCGGCCAGGATCGGCGAGCCGAGGAGCGTGCTGATGGCGGCGAAGCTTCCGACCGCGGCGACGACTGCGACCGTCGCCGCGGGCGAGTCGCGTCGTGCGAACCGCGGTACGCACGCCGCGAGCCCTCCACCGATCGCGATGAGCGGCGCCTCGGGGCCGAGCACCGCGCCGAAGGCCAGCGTCGCGAGTGACGCGAGCGCGACGCCCGGCAGCTCGCTCGGCTCCGGCGTGCCGCCCGGCTTGAATCCCTCCGCGGGACGATGGCCGCCGGTTCCAGGAAGGAAGCGGACGGTCAGCGCGACGAGAGCGCCGGCGACCGCCAGCCAGGGGAGCGGCCACCACACGGGCGCGTGGGCGAACCCGAGCGCGCGCGGCAGGTTCGTGAACACCTCACGTTGCGACCAGTCGACGAGCTCGAGGAACCAGTACGCGACGACCGAGATCGGGATCCCGAGCACAGCCGCCAGCGCGAGCAGGACGACATAGCGCTTGGTGCGCAGGAGCGCGAACGGATCAGGTGGCGTCGCCACGAGCGAGTCGCGTCCGGCGATCAGTGACCGAACGCGGCCTCGCTCTGCCACGCCTTCGTTCCCGCGGCAGTCGCGGCCTTCGCGCGACCGAGGATGACCTTGGCGGTCTCGCTCGGCGGCCGGTCGAG